>JAILKX010000019.1 GCA_024693415.1 Bacilli bacterium | reverse complement strand
GATAGGGCCGAATAGAGCCACCTGGCCCAGACGGATCCATCGCCTATGCCGATGAATAACGGGGGCAAGACGGCGATGAGGACGGCTAATCCGGTGACCACGGGTGCGTAAATTCGCGAAAAGCGATCGATGAACCTCGTGGATTTGGACTTCCTTTCGCTCGAGTTCTCGATGAGGTCCAATAGCTTTGCGACCGTCGAGTCCTCGTAGGCCCTTTTGACCTCGACCTTGATGGAACCCGAGGATAATAGCGAGCCCGAATTGACGCGGGCGCCTATCGATTTCGAGACGGGGTTGAACTCGCCCGTGAGCGAGGATTCGTCGATCTCGCCACTGCCTTCGACGATGTCGCCGTCGGCGAGGATCTTCATGCCGGCGCCGACCATGATGACGTCGCCGACCTGGAGGTCATCGGCGTGCTTTTCGACGATGCCTTGCTTTGTTATGACTTTGGCCTTCTCCTCGCGGAGGTCGATGGCTTTGGTGATGGCGTCGCGGGATTTATCGGCGGCCAAATCTTCGAATAGCTCGCCGATCTGGTAGAGCAGCATGACCAATACGCCTTCGAGGTATTCGTTGTGCTCGGGGCCGAATGCCCTGATGGCGAAGGCGCCTAAGCTAGCGACGATCATCAAGGTGCATTCGTCGAAGAACTCATGCTCGATGAAGGCGTTTTTGATCGCCTTGATGAAGATGTCATAGGCGACGACGATGTAGGCGAGGCCCATGACGATGAGATTTACGTACCATGGGTAATTCTCCTCGGTAAGCCAGAGCTTGCCGACTAAGATGAGGGCGATTGCGATGGCGGCCCTTGCGCCTAAGAAAACATAATCCCTTAAGGATCTTTCCTCTTCTTCGTGTTCCATTGTCCTTTACTCCGTGACGTGCTCATAGACCACATCCAATAGCTTTATGACGTGGTCGTCGCTCAATTTGTAAAAGACCTTGGTCCCCTGCTTCCTCGTGCTTACGAGGTTCGCCTTCCTAAGGACTTTGAGTTGGTGGGAGATCAAAGATTGCGACGCGCCCACCGCTTCGACGATTTCCGATACGTTGCGCTCGCCTTCGCTTAAGGCGTACATGATCTTGAGGCGGGTGGAGTCGCTTGCGATGTTCAGCATATTCTCCATCTTGTCGATGATCTTATCGGTTGGGACGTTTGGCATAACTAGACCTCCTTAAACATGAACGAAAATTCATATTTACGAGTCTAATTATATGAACAAATTTTCATATTTCAATGAGAATATGAATCAATCGTCATATTTAAGAAGGGTATCTCTTTGATGATTTCGCTGGTGTTTGCGTCGAGCAGGCGGATGCCTTTCTGGTCGAGCTCGGCGTAAGAGGGGACGCCATCGCGGGGCAAGGCGATGGAACCCGGGTTGCAGATCACGCCTCCATTCACCGCCCAAAGCTCTTTGCGGTGCGTGTGCCCATATAGATATATAGAACGGGGCGATGGGGTCGTGGCGTATGGGTAATGCTGCATATGGATCTGCCAGCCATATAGATTCAAGGCGCGGTCGATCGGCAGATCGTGGTTTAACGCATACCTGTCGGACATGTAATCGCAGTTGCCCTTGACGGCTATGAAGCCGCAGGGCAAGGAATTCAATATATTGGCGACCCTGTAATTGTCTTCATCTGGGGCGCCGCGGAGGATGTCGCCGAGCAGCAAAATGCATTCGGGCTTGCGCTCGTTTACGATGGACTCGAGTTTGGCGGCGGCGGATACCGATCCATGGAGATCCGCGACGATGAGGTGCGACATCGAGATTATTATATCCTCGCCGCAGCCAAATCCTGTATATTGGTGGCATGAAATTCGCTGAAACCGCTTTTGAGGAACTGCTCGACGCATTCGACTACTGCGTCGGCGACTACCTCCACGATGACGTCACCCCCGCTTCTCGCGATGAGGCGGTGTACCTTTTCGGGGCGGCCGCCTTCCTCATCGACAACCTGATCGCTAAGGAAAACGCGGGCGCCGAGATCACCAAACTCGTCAAAAACAATGTCACGGGGTCGCTCGATTTGAAAAAACTGTCCCAAGATGCAGTCAATATGAAGCTGGAACTGGACGACGATGACTTCGCCGAAGGGAAGTCCGTGTTCCGCGATTATCTGACATATCTCGCCAAAGACGACGACAGGGCGCTCGACGCGTTCAATGACCTCGCGGGCAAGCTCGCCCTCATCATCATCGACAAGGCGACGACGATCATGACCGATGACCTCCACGAGGTCGAGCCCATGCACGTGGCCGAGCTCGCGCTCATAACGCTGGGCGGGCGCATGAGCCTTTTATATAGGGAACTCTATTCCAGGCGCTTCCTGATGCTCAGCTCCATCGCCTTCTTCCTCTTCGTCGAGGAGCAAAGCGAAAACATCCGCACCGAATTGCTGTTCTGATTGCTATTTAGAACGCGTTCGTGTTGAAGCAATCCAAGCTCGACGCGTATTCGGCGCCGACGAACTTTTTGCCCGCTTTGGAGAGATTGCGGAGGTAATCCGCGCAGATGTCGCGGTAGTTCTTTTCGGTTTGGACTTCCAAAACCTCGATCGAGGGGTAATAGTCGTATTTCCTGTCGCTGCCGCGGTGGGTGGCGAGGTAATCGATGATCGCGCATGTGTAATATCTATCCGCGGATAGCGTGATGTTCTCGGGGCGATAACCATCGCAAAAGGCGAACTCGTGGATGAGGTCGGTGCCCTTCACCTTGCATAGGACGATGGAGTTGTCGAAGGGGACCGATGTATAGAGGTTAGAATAGGTGATCTCGTTATTGGAGGCGCGAAGGGCGGAGCGGGCTCCGTTCGCAATCGCGTAATCGATGGCGATGCCCTGCTGTTTCTCATACTCGCCGATCGCCTTCACGATCAGGTTCGAGGAAGCCTCATAGCGGTCGTAATAATTGGAATCCGCTTGACACAGTACCTCGTTTCCGGCCGCATCGGACACCGTTTTGTATTCGTTTATGAGGGCGGATAGCTCGGCGTCGGAATAGCCTTTCGCGACGACGTCGGTTGTGAATCTTGCGGTTTCGACCACGCCCTCTCTCACGAATAAGGTGATCTTCGACATGGTCTCGCCGAGGTCGTCCGACTGGACGAAGCGGACGCCGTTCTCGATCGCGGTTTCATTTTGGTGCGAATGGGCGCAGAAGGCCGCATCGATGTAGCGCATATTCGAGACGGGGGAAACGTTTGTCAGGCCAGTGAAGCGCAATTCGTCCTGCTCGCCATGGTGGCTCAGGACCACGACGTCGCAGTTCTGCTCGGTGCGCAGTTCATCGGAAAGCTCCATGATCAAGGGGATCGGGTCAAGGAAGGTATAGCCATCGATGAATTGGGAGCAGATGGAGGTGATTTGATCCTTGCCGATGGTCCCGATGATGCCGATCTTCCATTCGCCGCGCTCAACGATCGTGTATTTGGCGACGAGGTCGTCGGCGAAATCGAGCACTTGGCCCTTTTCCATGTCGTAGTGATAGATATTGGCGCCCAGGAAGTCCATTCCCGCAGTTTTGGCGTTGGCTTTGATGGCTTCGTCGCCCCAGTCGAACTCATGGTTCCCGAGGGTAAACGAATCGAAGCCGATGTTCTTCATGCATTTGCTGAGGAGCTCGCCGCGGTTGTAATTCGATTCGATCGACCCCTGATACATGTCTCCGGAATTGATGAGGACCGCGCCTTCGGCTTTGGCTTCCTTGAGGAATCCGCCGATGCTTTCGATGCCGGGCTGCCAGCTCGTGGACGGCAAGACCGCGCCATGGAAATCGTTGATCCCATAGAAATCGATGTACATGGGCTCACGTTCCAAGGCCGAATCCCACGAATACGATGAGAGCTCTGGCGAGCAGGCCGAAAGAAGCAAGGCTGTGAGGAATACTAGGATGGATTTCTGTTTCTTCATAGTTTTAAAAGCCGCGCACAATAGGCGCGGCGAAATGGTTATATCTTTTCGATTTCGGAGAAGTCCACGTCGACGGGCGTGCTGCGTCCGAAGAAGGTGGTTTTGACCCTGACGGCTCCGGTCTCTTTGTCAAGCGAGATGATCTCGCCTTCGGTGCCTTCGAGGGCGCCGTGGATGACCTTGACCCTGTCGCCGATGTTATAACGGTCGTACATCGAGACGTCGACGAGGCCCATCCTCTTAAGGACAGGTTCGATCTCCTCGCGGGTGACCGGGGTCGGTTTCTGTCCGCCGCCGGAAGAGCCGGCGATGCCGGTGACGCCCGGGGTGTTACGGACGATGTACCAGGACTGATCGGTCATGATCATCTCGACGAAGATGTAGCCGGGATACAGGTTGACGGTTTTGGTTTTGCCGGTCGGGAGGCCATCCTTGAGGACGGGGACTTCCTGATCGCAGACGATGACGCGGAGGATATAATCCTGCATGTTCATCGTGTTGATGCGCTTGCGAAGGTTCTCAGCGGTCTTCGCTTCGTGCATGGAATAGGTGGTGACGATGTACCACTGCTTATCGCCTAATTGAACTGCCATTGTTTATTTGCCTCCGAATGCGTTCTTGAGCTGCTGGATCATCGAAGCAGCGGTGAGGTCCTCCAAGGAGAGGAAAACTGCGGCGAACACGGCGATGACCACGACCACGATCAGGGTCGGGACGAGCTGCTCGCGCTTAGGCCAGCGGACGCGCTTGCCTTCTTTGACAACTTCTTTCACATACTTAACGGGTGTCATTTTGGACCTCCTTACTTGCTCTGCTTGTGCAGGGTGTGCTTATTGCAGTGCGGGCAGAACTTCATGATCTCCAATCTCTTGGGGTCGTCCTTCCGCTTGCTGACGGTGTAGTTACGGTTCAAGCATTCTTCGCAAATCAAAAAAATTTTTTCCCTACCCATAACCTATCGTCACTTTCAGCATGGGTACTTTATTACCCTTGGTTTCGGTTGTCAATATTAAACGTGCGCGCATCGGGTTTGCATATGTATGGAGGCGCATGTCGCGTTTAGATGGGGATCCCGTTTTTCTTTGACAAGGCGAGCTGAAAAGAGGCCCCCGAAGCTTATGGGTGAAAATGGCCGTCTTCAGCGAACTTTAGGCGGTTATTCTTCTATTTTGTCAATTACGGCTTCAGCCACCGCTAGCCCATTGCCGAAGTTGCCATTCAGTTTGGCATCTATCAACATTCCGCGGAATGCGGCAATGACTTTGCGGGCATATGAGGCGCTGATTCCTACCGTTTGTGCGGATTCGGTAATGAGCAGCCCTTCCGCAATGCAGAGGACCAAGGGCCCACAGACCTTGGGGAGATGGTCCGGCAGATGGGCAAGGGTATCCACCAAATCGGCGAAGTTTGCGTATGCGACTGCCTCATTGTCGTTAGCGGATGGGACGTACACGATTTCGTGATACGTTCCGCCGCCATCCAGATCTTCATCGAGGGAGAAGATGGAGGCTCCCGTCAATTCCTTGTAGACCTTGCTGCTTTCTTTGGCGATCTCTCTGGTGAGGATCAAGAGCAAGAACGAACGGAATGCGCCTTTTCCGAACTGGTAGGCGCCTTCGGCGAAAAGGTAAGACCTGAAAAAGACTTCGTTGAGCGTCCAGGTGTCGAGGATTTGGACGAAGCCTTCGTTGGCTTCACGGCAAAGCTGATAGCGGATGTTGAACAAGCGGACGGAGAGGGTGTCGCGCGCCTCCTGAATGCCGAAGCGATAAAGAGCAACAAGCCCTTCGTTACTGACTTTTTGAAGAATCATAAATAGAACTCCTATGATTAAGAAAGCTCTGTTCTCTCCTCGCATTTTTTTATAAAAGGGCCCAAATAAATCCCATAAGCGGATAATGCAATGAAAACAGGCTGCTAGCCATGTCTGCATCCTCAAGTCTTGTGGAACATTATAGAGATAAAAAAGAGGAGAAATTTCCTTTTGCTCGAAATGAGTGAAATTTCTCCTGAATGGCTTAGTTTTTTCTCGAGTTGAATATGTGGCCGATCATGATTCCGGCAGCCACCGAGGCGTTCAGCGAATCGACGTGGCCGACCATCTCAATCTTCACCAGGAAGTCGCTGCGTTCCTTGATGAGGCGCGACACCCCGAATCCTTCCGACCCGATGACGAGGCATATGGGACAGGCGTAATCCACTTTTTCGTAGCCCATCTTCGCCTCGCCGGCGGTCGAGACGACCCAGAACCCGTTGTCCTGCAGCGCCTTGATGGCGTTGCTTAGGTTGCTCACGGTCGCGACATTGACGTAATTGATCGCGCCGGTCGAGACTTTGGCGACGGTCGCGTTAAGGGGCGCCTGGCCACGGGACTTCATGATGAGCCCGTCGACCCCGAACGCGTCGCAGGTGCGGAGGATCGCCCCGAGGTTATGGGGGTCCTCGATGCCGTCTAGCATCACCACGAGGGGGTACTTCTTGGATTTCGACCCGGCGATGATGTCTTCGAGGGAGACGGTGTCATAGTCCTTGCAGACGGTGACGAAGCCCTGATGCCCTTGGGTCTTGGCAAGCTTCGCGAGTTCGCCGTCAGAAAC
>JAILKX010000012.1 GCA_024693415.1 Bacilli bacterium | reverse complement strand
TAGAAGAAGTTCTTGGCCTGTTCTCTGACGCATTGCCACATATAGCCATCGCGCTGCTTGACCAGAAGGTCTTTGCAATCGTTGGCCCTGTTGGCGTCGTTGTTGAACAAGGTGGTGCCGGCTTCGATCGCCTCAGGCGTGAAGATGTAGGTCGTCGCGTCTTTGGAGGAGTCGGTGATCGATATTCCCTCGAAGCCCCACTCGTTGCGGAGCAATCCGGTCATAAGCGCCTTGCAGGACGAAGTCGGGAGCAAGCCGATGCGGTTGTAGGCGCCCATGTTGGCGAGGGCAGCGCCTTTGGTGAGCGCGCCTTCGAAGGCCCTGGCATCGCCCTCACGGAGGGTTTGCTCGGTCATGAAGGTCGCGACGCCGTGGCGGTTCGTTTCCTGGTCGTTGCCGAGGAAGTGCTTGAACGCGCCGAGGAGCCCTTTGCTCGACATCGCCGCGCCTTGGACGCGTCCGGCGATGTAGGAGACGGTCGAATCTTCGGAATAGTATTCGAAGTTGCGTCCGGAATAGGGGGAACGGTGGGTGTTGCATCCGCCGCCATAGACCATCGACATGCCGCCATAGAGAGCGTCTTCGCCCAGGAATTCGCCGCGCTGCTTGATCAGCTCTTTGTTGAAGGTCGCGGCAGCGAGGGTTTCAGAGGGGTGGAGTCTTCCGCCCTGGAGCCCATCGGGTCCGTCGCAGGACGTGTTGGCGGGATAGCCGACCCTGTCGATCGCGTCGTTAGCCATCTTCTCGCCGCAGATGGAGGCGAGTTCGGCCGGCTTCAGCTGGTCGATGAAGGTCTCCCAGGTCTCGTCGTCGTCATACTCGACGGAGGCGAGGTCCTTGAACATGATGGTGACGTCCTGAGAATGCTTAAAGGTCGTATAAGATGGGGCATCTGCAGGCTTTTCGTAAAGCGAGGAGGTCGCAGTCATGTGTTTGCGGATGGTGCCGGAGGCATCGTCGTCGGCCTTCAGGGAATCAAAGACGACCGGGTAGGTGTTCCAATCGGAACGGGTCATATAGGTGACTGCGCCGGGGATGTAGTAATTGACGTTGACCTCTTGGAAGAGGTTGGAGACGACCTCGCCGGTCACAAGGGAAGTGGCGTGGGAGGTGTTGTCCCTTTCGCTTAGGGTCTCGATGAACGATTTGGTGGCGTCGCCGGCGACGGCGTTGCCATCCTGATCGGTCATTCCGGTCGCGCCGGATTTGGCGAGCGCGTTGTTGAGGGCGTCGTGGGAATCCTCGCCGATCGCGAAGTAATAGTCGCCCTCATCGAAGACATAGCAGCCGGTCTTGGTGGAGTCGGCGCCATTGGTCGCGGTCTCGTCATAGGAAGCGAAGAGCTTATCCTCGCAGACGATGGTGAGCTTTTCGCTCGCCCCGGGCTCGAGCAGGCTCGTCTTCTCGTAGCCGATCAATTGGATCGCGCTCTTCTCGACGCCGCCATCGATATAGGGGGCGGAGACGTAGAGGGGCACGCTGTATTTGCCGGCGACCGAGCCTTCGTTCTTGACGGTGACCTTAGCCTCGACGGAATGGTTGGCCCTATCCCAATCGAGGGATTCGAAGGTGGTCGAGAAATCGGTGTAGCTTAAGCCGTATCCGAAGGGGAACACCACTTCGTCGGCATAGTTCCAGGTGGTCGAAGATGCCTTCAGACCCTTGGCGCAGTTGGCGTTATGGACCCCGCGGACCAAGTCGGCGTAGCGGGTTTCGTAGTATTTATAGCCGACGTAGATGTTTTCGGCGTACACCACGTATTCGTGATGGTAGTTGTCGTTAGGGAGATCGGAGAACCCGAAGTCGCCCCAGTTGGCCATCGCAGGCGAGGACATGATGTCTTCGGCATAGAGGTCGACGAGGCGGCCGGAGGGGTTCTGCTTGCCGTCGAGGATTTGGGCCACGCCTTTGAACCCGAATGATCCGGGGAAGGCGATCCACAATGCGGCGTCGCAGTAATCCTTGAGCCAGCCGGTCTCCATGACGTAGCCGGTGTTAAGCAGGACGATGACCTTGTCGAAGCCCTGGGCTTTGACGAATTCCATGGTCTGCCTTTCGCGTTCATGGAAGCTAAGCTCCGGAACGCCATAGCTATCCTCGAGGTCCAAGTCGTTCTCCTCGCCGCCGAAGCGGGAGAAGACGACGATCGCGGCGTCTTTGTAGTCGCCGATGTCGGAGGCGTCATAGATCGCGGGATCGACTTCGGCGATGTCTTTGTTCTTCGCCTGATAGCCGTTTGCCTTGATCTTGTCGTAGACGGTCTGATTGACCTCAAAGCCCTCTTCTTTAAGGGCTTCAAGGAGGGTGAAGCCGGTGTTCGAAGGTCCGCCGGATCCGCCGTGGTAATTGGAGTAGACGGAGGCGTTCCCGAACAGGGTCACTTTCTTATTGGTGAGGGGGAGTGCGCTATTTTCGTTGCGGAGCAGAACCGAGCCTTCCGCCATCGTGGCGATCTCGTATTCGGTCTCCGCTTCGATCATCGCCTCCTTGGAATCGTATGCCGAAGCATAGGATCCTTGGTTGGCCGCCGCCCCGGCTGTGATGCCGAGGAATAGGTTGATGTCGCCTTCGCGATCATATGCAAGCACCGACATGTATGCGGCGACCGGCACGATGAAGGCGAAGGTGGCGGCCAATCCTTTGAAAACTTTGGATTTAGCCATCTTTATTTATCTCAATTGGAGGAAACCTCAACCCAGTCCATCGAATTGCTGGTGGTGGAGGCGAAGGTCGCGCCCAAGGTGAACTTCTTGGCAGCGAGGAATTCGGCGCCGGTGGCGTATTCGGTGCGGCCGGTCTCGGTCTTATTGAAGGATTCGTCGTAGGAATAGGTGACGTCGGCCCAAGTGGACTTCATGGTCTCGTCCCAAGCATCGGTGTCGATGACGCCGTTGGCCTGGGTCTGCGATCCGACGCGGAAGCCAGCATAACGGGTCGGGGCGCCAAAGGTGATGTTGAGGCCGGTATCGTCGAGCTCATCGACGACGGCTTCGTAGGTGCCATAGTAGGAAAGGAGGCTTCTGGCCCTGGCGTTGCCGGTCGCGGCGTTGCCTTCCTCGGGGATGATGAGGGCGGAGAAGGTGCAGGAGGATTCGGTGAGCTTATAGGTGTTGTCGTCGTAGAGCTCGAGCTCCTGGAAGGTGAAGGTGGTCTCGTAGTAGTTGTACTGCGGGCGGTTGTTGGCATAGCCAAGCTTCTGCTCGGTGGCGAAGAGGTACTTGAGGGTGGCGCTCGACGCGGTGTCCTCGCCGGAGGTCACGGAGCAATTGGCGGTTCCGCCGCCGCACGACATAAGCGCTGCGGACGCGGCAAGCAAGATGAGAGGGGATACTTTTTTCATGGTTATTTTTCTCCTTTAAATAGTTATCCGATGTTGTGAGACGATTATAGAAACCCCCTACGCCCTATTTTCCCGCCCTTCTTTTTCTGTTCCCCGATATGCAAAATCTGTTTCGCATAGGGCGCCGCCATGAGGGGGTATCAAAACAGCAAAGCCAACCTCCCAATCGCCCCGAATGGGTGGCCCGCCCGCAGGCGGAACCATGAATTCACGCGATACGTGTATGCGAATTCGCCGAAAATGGGCTTAAGGAGCGGCGCTCACCCCGCAGACCGCTCCCGCTCATCTCGGGCGAGACCCAATGCGAAAGCCCAGCGGTTTGGGCTGGGCTTAAGGGAGGAATATTGGGGGGATAGAACTATTCGGCGAATACGATTTTGACTTCGCCCTTGGAGAGGGAATAGCCTTCGTCCGTCTTGGTGGCGGGGCCGGTTAGGGAGGAGACTTCGCCGAAGCCGTCGTCGAGGATCAATGTGCCTCCGTCGAGGGCTTGGATGGTGAGGGTGCCATCCTTATAGACATAGGACAAGGAACCGTTCGGGGTGGCGACGCCGGCTTCCATGGATTCGAGGACAGCCTGCGGGGCGAGGGTGTAGGTCGCGAAGCCTCCCGAGGTCGGAAGGATGCCGGCGAAGTACTTGTGGAGGGCGACGAGGGGTCCGCCGGCCCAGCCGTGGTTGATGGTGCCGTCATCGGGTTCGGATGACCAGACTTCCCAAAGGGTGCTCGCCTCGAAGTCGATCATGCCGCGGTAGCGGGTCTCGATGCGGTCCAATAGGGTATCGAATGCGCCCATCTTGCCGAGGGCTTCCTGGACGAACCTCTCCATGTACGGCGAAGAGTTCGTGACGGTGGATAAGACGTTCTCGACGAGGGGGTAATCCTCTTCGTCTGCTAAGCCGGAGAGGACCGCGAGGGCGTTGCCGCGGTCATCGTAAGAGGTGCCGCTAGAGAAGCCGCCGTCCTTCTTGAATTTGGGGTCGAAGGCGGCTTTGATCTTCGGGGCGCGCTCCTCGAAGAAGGCCTGGTAATCGGTGTTGCCGATCTCTTTGCCGAGGTCGTTCATCGATTGGATGGCCCAATAGTACCAGCCGTTCTCCATGAGGTCGTTATCCATGCCGGAGCCCCAGTCGGTCCACATGAAGGTCCCGTTGCGGTACTCGACGGAACCGTCGTCGTTCAGGTTCCACTGCTTCAGGTATTCGGCGAGGATCGGGAAGGTCTCCTTGGTGGTCTCCAGGTCGCCGGAGTGATGGTAATAATCGGGCAGGGTCTGGATGAACGCCAGATTCTGCATCGGGCATTCGTTGCTCGTGGTCGAGGGCCAACGGAGCTGGAATATGCCGGTGTCAGCTGCCCAGCCGGAGAGGGTCTGGTAGGTCTTCTTGACCATCTTCCAACCGTCTTCGCCGGTGGCGTAGAGGCATTCGGAGATCTGGTTCGCGGAGTCGCCGGAATACGGGGAGCGTTCGCGCTCGGGGCAATCCATGAAGGTATCGCGCATGCAGATGTGCATGGTGTTGCTCGATTTCTGCCAGAGGGCGTTCAGATCCTCGTCGCTCGACTTGAAGTAGCCTTCGTCGGCGGCGTCGTACTGGGTGCGGCGGTAGCCGACTTTCTTCAAAGTGATGCCGGCGGGAAGATCAAGGAGCAATTCGTAGCCGGACCTCCAATAGAGGTGCTGGTACGCGTTATCGCCCTCCGCGGTCACGTAATCGTCCATGAACGAGACGTGGCCCTGGGTCCTGTATGTGTTGGTGTAGAAGCTGATGCGCTTGCCGCCTTCGTCGGCTTCAAGCTCGAAATAGGGCAGGAACTGCATATTCTCGGGCAAGCCGAAGCGGACGGTGACCGCTTCGGTGGTCTTGACCCCGATGGCGTTATCGATATCCTCGCAGTCGAGGAGCTCCTCGTAGGTGTAATTGGGGATGTCGCCGAGGTAGAGATCGCCGAAGGGCAGGCAGCCGGGAAGGGCGATCTCGGTGGCATTATTCCATTCCGAATCGTCGAAGTCGGCGGCCGAATAATCGATCTTGAGGCGGGCGTCGTAATAGATCTCGCGCTCGGAGAGGAAGGTGCTGCGGTCGCGGTCGGGATATTCGCCGGTCGAGCTTAGGACGCGGAGGTTGCGGTACTCGTCGAGGCGCTTGACCTTGGTGTTCAAATCGCTGGAGTAGATCGTCCCATCGACGTCTAAATCATAGATGAGGCCACCCTGTTCGGTGTCGACCGAGGCGTTGCCGCTGCGGCCCCAATAATGGACCAAAATCACGACCACGTTGTCGCCCGATTTCATGTAGGACGTTACGTCAATATCCTCGTAAAACCCGTCTACTTTAGTGGGCCCGCGCTTCAAAACGGCATCGACTGCCGCGACTTCTCCATTGACCCAGACGGTCGCTTTCGACTCGCAGGAGATATGGAGGATGGCGCTTTTGGGGGCGCTAGAAAGATTCACAGTGCGACGGAAGGCGACGTGGGTGTCGGCGATGTTGCGGGTCTCCCAGATCCAGCGGCCCTGGAATTCGTGCTGCTTGAGCTTATCGAGGTTCGCGACATAGGGCAGGCCATCATGGCTCGGGGTCGTGGTATCGAAGGAAACTTCTTCCGACGATTCGGAGGAGACGGCTGCCTCGGAGGAGACGGCTTCTTCAGCCGAACTCGACGTTTCGGCCTCGGAGGAGGATGAGGTTCCGCCGCATGCGCAAAGAAGAAGCATCGACGTGGATAGTACGGTTAGCAAAGATCGTTTCATTGTTTTTCCTGCTTTCGCAAGAATCCTAGCGGAAACGCTTGGCGTTCTTCGCGGGGAGGCAAATATTGTTTCAGGGCTTTCAAAATTTGTGGGCGTATTTTTGCGTGCGGGCATATAATTGTGTCAAGGCACCCATGAGAAGATACAGCATCGCCATCGTCGAAGACGAAGAAATCCATGCCAAGACTTTATCCGGATTCCTTTTCGATTTCGCGAAGGAAGAGGGAATCGAGTTGACGATCAACCACTTCGAATCCTCGGTTGAGGCGGCGGAAACCTTCAAGGGGCAATACGACATCCTCTTCCTCGACATCATGATGGCGGGGATGACCGGGATGGAACTCGCCAAGGAGATCAGGAAGGCCGACCCCAAGGTCATGATCATCTTCGTCACCTCCCTCGCCCAATTCGCGGTGGAAGGGTATGAAGTCGAGGCCACCGATTACATTCTGAAGCCCCTCAACTACGCCGAATTCAGCCTGAAGATGCATAGGGCCTTCTCCAAATTGCCATCCGGAGACCAAACGGTCCTCCACTTCACCTCCCAAAGCGGGTTCATCGTCGTCCCCGTGGAGGATATCTATTATTGCGAGACCTCCGGCCATTCCGTCATCTACCACGCCGCGAATGGGGATTACCGCAAGCACCAGCCGATGAAGGACGCCGAAAAGGAAATGGCGCCTTTCGGCTTCCTTAGGATCAACTCCTGCTATCTAGTCGCCAAAAAAGAGATAATCGGAATCAAGAACCACTTTGTGGTGCTCCGAAATGGCGAAAGGCTCTTGATTTCCCGACCCCGCTTAAGCGACGTAATCGCGACATTGAAAGCGGAAGGGAAAGATGAAGCCGCATGATCCTCAATTACTGGTTCCTCGAAAATAGCATTTTCTCGTCCTATTTCGTCCCCCTATACATCGGGCTGGTCTTTGAGATTTGGGCCAGCTCTTTGATTCTTTTAATCCCGTTCAGGCGCAAAAGCTTTTGGGGCCTCCGCATCGCCGCCAACTCGCTCGCGATGATCGGAATCGCGATAGGGCTTGGCTATCTCCGCAACGTCGCATCCGACAGCCTGGCTCTCAGGATCGGTTGCAGCCTCATCATATATTCCTCCCTGCTCGGCGCGCTTTTCCTGACATTCGACGAAAAGCCGATCGACATATTTCTTGTTTGGGTATCGATTCTTGCGATCCGCGAGGCCGCCGACGGCGAAGACACCCTCATAAAGCTCATCTTCCAAGTGCCGCTTCGCACAATGGGGTATATCGAAGGAGGCGGGTTCTTCGTCAATGGATTGATATTCGACGCGGTCCATCTGTTCGTTCAGCTCCCGCTCGGGTTCATCTTCTCAAAATACGCGAGCAGGACCAACGACAAAACCATCATCATGCGCACCGCCGTCCTTTCTGTCTCAATCGTCTTCACCTGCATCATCATCAAGGCTGTTGTCGTGTCCTATTCATCCGAATCGATTGCCCTTTACGGGGCGGCGGTCGCTTTGACCTATCTCCTATCGCTTTTGTGCCTGATCCTAAGGACCGACGTCTTGACCGGATCCCAGAAGACCAGGGAAATCGAAACGATGAACGCGGTCTTAGACGCCCAGCAGAAGCAATTCGAAGACTCCAAGCAATCGATTGCGCTCATCAACGCCAAAGT
>JAILKX010000039.1 GCA_024693415.1 Bacilli bacterium | reverse complement strand
ACGCCGATGAGGCGCACGGTGAGGCCCTCGTAATTGTCGCGGTAAAGCTCCATGGCTTTGTCCTTGAGGATCTTGGCGTCGTTGGTCGGCTCCTCGAAGGAGAAGGCTTTGCTATGGAGGCGGAAATCGGGGGTTTTGACGGTCAAAGTGACGGTATGGCCGATCTTTTTGGCATCTTTAGCGCGGGCGGAGACCTCGTTGGAGAGCGATTCGACGGTCTTCTCCGCCTCGGTGCTGGTGGAGATGTTGTGCATGAGGGTCTCGGAATTGCCGATCGACTTCGGGTCCTCGCGCTCGGTGTGCACCTCGTCGCTTCCCCTGCCCTCGACCCAGTCCGTGACGGTTCCGTAGAACTTCCCGAGCATCTTGACGAGCTCCGGGTCGTCGTTAGCGCACCGCTCGGCGAGGTCGCCGATGGTCTTGATGCCGCGGTTCTTTAATTCGGGCGCGGTCTTCTTGCCGATGCCCCAGAAGGATTCTATCGGCATCGGATAAAGGACGGTTTTTAGGTCCCTTCTTCGCAAAAAAGTAAGCCCCATCGGCTTTTTCATGTCGCTGGCCATCTTGGCGAGCCACTTGGTCGGGGCGACGCCGATCGAGCATTTGAGCCCGGTCTCGCGCAATAATCCGAACTGCATGTCGCGGAAATAGGCGACCGGGTCCTTGACGCCGCTTAATTGCTTTGTGAAATCGACGAAGCATTCATCGACCGAGGCGGCCTCGATGATGCGGCTGAAACGCCCGATGTAGGCGAAGAAGGAATTCGACATCACGTGATAGTATTCGAAGTCCGGCGGGATGACGATGGCGTTCGGGCAGGCCTTGAGCGCCTGAAACGTCGGCTGGCCAGAATGGCAGCCGTATTTGCGGGCGACATAATTGCAGGTCGAAACGATTCCGCTCCTGCCGGCGTGGCCGATCAATACCGGCTTTTCGACAAGGGAGGGATCGCGGAGCTCCTCGCAGGTCGCGAAAAAGGCATTAAGGTCGATGTGGGCGATGATTTTTGCCATAGCAAAATTGTAAATCCATACAACCGTTATGTTAATAAGGAAGATAAGGAAAAAGCGACCGTCAGGCGATCGCTTTGAGGTCTTCGAGGACCGTTTCGGGGGCGAGCCCGAACTGATCGAGCTGCTTGGCGAGGGAATCCTGGGGGACGAATTCGTTCCCGATTGCCTTAAGCGTCACTTTGCCGTGGTAGCCAAGCTCCATCAATATGGCGGCTACTTCACGGGAGAAACCCTCTATCGTTGAATATGGGTCATAGACGAAAACGTGCTGATAGTCGAGCAATTTCCTGATTTCGTCCTGATTGACGGGGACGAGGTAGACCGGGTCGATGACGTCGACGTCTAGCCCTGCTTCCACCGCTAGGTCGGCGAGCTTTCTGCCTAACGGGCCGACGGTCAGAAGCGCGGTCTTACCGCTTCCTTTATGGATCGGAAGGAACTTGCCGTATTCGAGGTCAAGGAGCGAATCGTCTTCGTCGATTGCGACCATCTCGCGGCTGAATCTGATGCCGAAAACGCCGTGGTGGCCGAAACTTTGTTCATATAAGGTATGGGCGATCGCCTTGGTGGAAGGCATCGTGAGCGTGACGCCTGGGATCGATTTGAGATAGGCGGCGTCGTAGATGCCTTGATGGGTGTCGCCGTTCTTTCCGACCATGCCAGCGCGGTCGATGAGGAGCGTCATATCGATCTTCATGCGGGCGCAATCGTGGCTCAATTCATCATAGGAACGCTGTAAAAATGTCGAGTAGATGCTAAGAATCGGGTGGAATCCCTCAAGGGCCAAGGCTCCGCACAACGTGGTTGCGTGCTCTTCGGCGATGCCGACGTCCATACACCTTTCGGGATGCGCTTTGAAGGAATCCTCGAGTCCGCTGCCCTTCAATGTCGCCGGCGTGACGAGGAAGGCCTTGTCGTTGGCGTCCATGTAGGATTTGGTGAGGTCAGCGAAGTAATGACTCCAGGAAATGAAGCCGGGGTGCTGCTTTTTCGGAGTCCCGTCCTCGATGTTGAACGGGGTGACGCCATGCCAATAGCCGGTGCGGTCGTTTTCGGCGGGCCTATAGCCTTTGCCTTTGATGGTCGTGACATGGAAAATGACAGGCTTGCTCGCGTTTTTCGCCCTCTTGAGGTTCTTTTCGAGGACCTTTAGATTATGCCCGTCATAGGGGCCCATGTACGTGAATCCCATGTTATCGAACATGGTGAGCGGCACGAGTTTGCGCTTGATGCTGCTCTTCAGACCATAGGTGAAGTTATAGACGGCTTTCCCGACGGGGCCGCGATAAATCAGGCGCCTGAAGCCCTTTTTGATCTTGTTATAGCCCTTGCCGGTGGAAATCTTCCTGAAGAACCTTCCGATAGCCCCGGTTGGACGCGAGATCGACATGTCGTTGTCGTTGAGGACGATGATGACTTTATGGTTGCGCGCAGCAAGGTCGTTCAAGGCTTCGAACGACAGGCCATTTACGACGGAGGAGTCGCCGATAACCGCGACTATGTCGAACTTTTCTTGCTTTAAGTCCCTAGCGATAGCGAAAGCCTCGGCGGCCGAAATTGAAGTGGATGAGTGCCCCGCTTCATATGGATCATAAGGCGATTCGCAGATCTTTTGGAAGCCCGCGCAGTATCCGCCTTCGTTCAAATGGTCTAGCGAGCGCCCGGTCAGGAGCTTGTGCGCGTAGCATTGGTGTCCCACGTCGAAGATCAGTTTGTCTTCCGGGAAG
>JAILKX010000216.1 GCA_024693415.1 Bacilli bacterium | reverse complement strand
TCAAGGGCATCGTCAAAGAAGAGGACCTCGACTACCTCGCCGACTGCGCGATGGCCGACGCCTGCATGCCCGGCAACCCCGCCCCAATCGACAAGGAAACCGTCATCAAGCTTTACAAGAGCCTGATGTGATTACGTCCATCCCATCAAGCCTCCCGTTACTGCTTCGGGAGGTTTTTGCATACATGTCCTCAATGGATTGCGAAAAATCGACCACTTATAGATGATCCTGAAACGGCTTTTTGGGTTGCCCTTCGGCGCGGCCACCCCGACAGCCTTGCAGGCTCGGGCGGCGCCCATTGGTTCGCTGAAAAAAGCCCTGAGGCGATTCAGGGCTGGGATTATGATGATGGGGGATTAGATTTCGATGTTATCGCCGGATAGGCCGATGTAGGCGCCTTGTTTGGCCTCTTTGGATTCGGGGTGGGCCAAGAGCCATTTGTTGGTGGCCCAGAGCAATTTATCCTCTGATCCTCTTATGGGATTGACGTTTGTGCCTTTGGGGAGGACCACTAGAACCCTGAAGGGGGAGCCATTTATGCCGCAGGGGGCGTAATGGAGGCTGCTTTGATAGATCTCGACCGCGGTTTTGGCGGGGACGCGGAAGGCTTTGACCTTCTTGGTGTCCAATTTGCCACCTTCGATGTCGAAATAGCTTCCAAGCAACAGGATGAAATCCTCGTTAGCGAGGTTCACCTCATTGCCTTTGTGATACTCAAGGCAATTGAGCTTCTGGTTATGGCCGTTGCAGTAGCCGAGTTGGACCGGCATCTCGCCGTAGACGTTCTTCTCGAAGAAGGAGACGATCTCCGGGCGTTCTAATGCGGGGTCGCCAGGGCAATAGATCGTGCCTTCCTCAGGGAGCGGGGTGTTGCCTAGTAAACCGAGCAATTCCTCAAAATTTCCCTGCAGAACCCTGCCGAACTCGGCAAACTCCTTGTCGTGGACACTGTAGACTTTCATCGCTTAGTCCTTGAAGGGGTTCTCTTCCGGATAGGGAAGGTTAGCAGGCTGGTTGTAGAGCACTTTCTCGGCGCCGAGGTACTTGAAGACCTCATAGAGGGCTTTGCCATGGTGGCCGAAGGCGACGGCTCCGTGATGGGGGAAGCCATTGCCGATCAGGGCGTGGCGGTAGAACCTCTCCATCTCGTGGATCGCGAAGACCGCGATCGAGCCGAAGGAATGGGTCGCGACCGGGAGGATCTCGCCTTCGGCCACATAGGAATAGAGATGGCCGTCGGCGGTGGACTGCAATCTGTAGAAGGTGATGTCACCGTCTTTGATGTCGCCCTCTAAGGTGCCGTTAGTGACTTCGCGGGGGAGCGACCTTGCCATGATCTTCTGATACTTCATCTCGGGGTGGCACATGAGCTTCGAGCAGGTGTTGCCGCAGTGGAAGCCCATGAAGGTATCCCTGAACTTGTAGTCGAACTTGCCTTCGATCGATGCCTTGTACATCTCCTTCGGGACGGTGTTGTTGATGTCGAGGAGGGTGACGACGTCCTCGCTTACGCAGGTGCCGATGTATTCGCTTAAGCAGCCATAGATATCGACTTCGCAGGAGACGGGGATGCCGCGTCCGGTGAGCCTAGAGTTCACGTAGCACGGGACGAATCCGAACATCGTCTGGAACGCGGGCCAGCACTTGCCGGCGATCGCGACGTATTCGCGATACCCTTTGTGGTTCTCGACCCAATCCAAGAGGGTCAATTCGTACTGGGCTAGTTTCGGTAAGACGGCCGGGATTTTGTTGCCGGCGCCGAGCTCCTTCTTCATATCCTCGACGACTTCGGGGATGCGGGGGTCGTCCGCGTGCTTCAAGAACGACTCATAGAGGTCGAGCTCACTGTTCTCCTCGATTTCGACGCCGAGGTTATAGAGCTGCTTGATCGGGGCGTTGCAGGCGAGGAAGTTCTGGGGGCGGGGGCCGAAGGAGATGATCTTGAGCTTGCTTAGCCCGATGACGGCGCGCGCGATCGGGAGGAAGTCGTGAATCATCTTGGCGCAGTCCTCGGCATCGCCGACCGGCGATTCGGGGATGTAGGCCTTGACGTTGCGGAGCTTCAGGTTGTACGAGGCGTTCAGCATGCCGCAGTAGGCATCGCCGCGGTCGCTAGAAAGGACGCCGATGTTCTCCTCTTCGGCGGCGCAGAACATCTTCGGGCCATCGAAGTGCTTGGCAAGAAGTGTCTCGGAGATCTCGGGGCCGAAGTTGCCAAGGAAGACGCATAGGGCGTTGCAGCCGTGCTCCTTGATGTCCTTGAGCGAATTGACCATGTCGATCTCGGATTCGAAGATGCAGATGGGGCATTCATAGATGTCGACGTCGTTGTAGAGCTTATGGTAAGCCTCCACGAGGGCCTTACGCCTTTTGATGGACAGCTCGAGCGGGAAGCAATCCCTGCTCACTGCGACGATGCCGACTTTGACTTGTGGGATGTTGTTCATTGGTTTTTCTCCTTCTGCCCGTAATAGGCGTTTTTCCCATGTTTCCTTTGGTAATGTTTGCTTTCGAGCTCCGGATCGATGTCCGGGGCATCGGGGTTGATGCGGTAGGTGAGCAGGGCCATCTGGGCGACCTTCTCGAGGATAACGGCGTGGTCCACCGCTTCTTTGGCGTCCTTGCCCCATACGAATGGGCCATGCCCAGCGACGAGGACTCCTGGCGTTGCCTCATAGTCGCGGGCGGCGAAGGTTTCGGCGATCACCTTGCCGGTGTTCAGCTCGTAATCGTTATCGATCTCGTCCTTCTTGAGGTCGCGGGTGACCGGAACCTCATGGTAGAAGGTGTCCGCGTGGGTGGTGCCTAGCGACTTGATCGGCTTCTTCGCTTGCGCGAATGCGACCGCGTAGGTCGAATGGGTGTGGACGACGCCTCCGATATGGGGGAACTTCCGATAGAGCTCTAGGTGGGTGGGCGTATCGCTTGAGGGCTTATATTTGCCTTCGACGACATTGCCTTCGAGGTCGATGACGACGATGTCCTCCGGCTTCAGCATCTCATAGGGGACGCCGGAAGGCTTGATGGCGACGATGGCGCGGCTCCGATCGATTTCGGAGGCGTTGCCCCAAGTCAATGTGATGAGGTTTTCCTCCAATAGCCGCATATTGGCTTCGTAGACGCGCTGCTTGATGTCTTTATAGCCGCTTTCGGGCTCGACTTTGAATACACGTATCGCCTCTTTTTCAATTTTGAGGGCTTTCTTGTACCCTTCCATGAAGCGGTTGAATCCCTCAACATCCTCGGGGCTCGCCATCTCTTCGTTGGAGGATTGGCTCGCGAAGATGCGGCTGTCGAGGTAGTCCTCAATCGATTCGCCGGGCTTCTTCTCGACGAGGTAGGCGGCGAGGAGGGCTTGGCCATATGGGCCGCCTTCGCCGGCGCTCGATAAGGTGAGGACGGGGACGTTCAGCGCAGCGCTTAGCATGAGTTCACCGACGCGCGGGGTCTTGAAGAAGCCGCCGTGGCCCACTACTTTCGTAAGCCTCACGTTCTCGCCTTCGGTCAATATATCGACGCCTAGGCGGATCGCACCAAGGAGCGAATAGATGTGGGAACGGCAGAAGTTCGCGAGGTCCATTTTTGCGTCTGGCTCGCGCATATAAAGCAATTTGCCTTCGTTGACGTGGGCGACGGGCTCTCCCGAGAGGAAGTCGACCGGGTAGAGGCCGGTGCATCCCTTGTCGCCTTTGAGGGCGATGTTGAACATCATCGGGTAGATGTCGCCGTCGGTGACGTCGGGTTTAAATTGGGCAACCGTTTCTTTGAATAGCCTCTCCCACGCGTTGATCTCGGAGGTGCCGTTATTGACGTGGACGAGGGCGGCAAGGTTGCCGCTTGGGGTGGTGATGACGTCGATTTCCTTATAGACGCCGATGTTGTGGTCGGTGATGAGGGTGACGTTGCTGCTGGTGCCGATCGAGGCGTTGCCGGTGCCGGGGCGCAGCGAGTTCGTGCAGATCATGCCGGTGCCCATATCGCCTTCGGGCGGGCATAGGGGGATGCCGATTTCGAGCTCTTTGCTCTCATCGATGAGGTCCCTGCCCTTTTCGGTCAGCCTTCCGGCCTCTTGGCCTGCGACGAGCACCTTCGGGAAGATGTCTTCGATATGCCATGGCACATCGTTTTCAACCAATTCGTTGAAGACGTGTACCATTCTTTGGTTGTAATCCTTGGTCTCAATATCGATCGGGAACATGCCGCTGGCCTCGCCGACGCCCACCACTTTCTCGCCGGTCAAGAGGTAATGGAAATAGCCAGCTAAGGTGGACATGAAGGCGATGTCTTTGACTTCCTTCTCTTTGTTGAGGATCGCCTGATAGGCGTGGGCGACCGACCACCTCTGCGGAACGGCGAATCCGAACTTTTCGGTAAGGATCGTGGCCGCCTGCTCGGTGATGGTGTTGCGCCAGGTGCGGAAATTGGACAGCTGATTGTCGTTTTTGTCCAAAGCGAGGAAGCCGTGCATCATCCCCGAGATGCCGATCGCGTCGATATGGCGGAGCGGCTCATTGAATTTAGCTTCGTATTCGGCCTTCAGCTCTTTGTAGCAGGTGCGGAGCCCAACCTTCGCGAGGTCGAGCGAATAGCTCCAAACCCCGTCGACGAGCTGGTTCTCCCAATTGAAAGCCCCCGAGGCGATGATGTTGCCTGCGGCGTCGATCAAAACACCTTTGATTCTGGTCGACCCGAATTCGATTCCGAGATATTTTTTCATACGCCCCTATCATATGCCAGCGCACGAAAAGCCAACAATGACTATCCCCATAAATTTATATGACAATCTTGCGATTTCTAATTCGCCATACGATAATGTCTCCATGGAGCAAAGTTACGAGATCGTCCGATATCCAAAGATTCGACACATCCGCATTTTTATCGACGAAATCAAGTATAGGAGCCAACATTTACACGGCGACTACGAATTATGTTTTTGCCTAAAAGGTAAGGGTAGATTTTACTTTTTGGACAAAAGCATCGAGCTCAATGAGGGCGAAATTATATTTTTGGATTCGAACGAAACCCACTCGATCAGCAGTGAATCCGAGCCGTTCGTGAACCTCTTCATCCAGATATCCAACCGCTTCCTATCCGATTATCTTCCGGAGATGCATTCGCGCAGGTACGCTTGCATCAATTTGAAGGACTGCTTGGGGAACGATGAGGTGAAGGCCCTATTTGAGCAAGGGATAAAAACGTCGCTTGCCTATTTTCAGGAAGCCGATGATTATCGGCTGAATACGGTTGGTTATGTGACCGCCCTTCTCCACCAAATATTCATACACGTCCCCAACGAATCGCTCACGAACAAAGAAATAAATGCCAGGCGGAAGAACGCCGAAAGGCTGAGGCGCATCATCGATTACATCGACGAGCACATCCAAGAGAAGATCAACCAAAAGGAAATTGCTGACCTCGAAGGCATCACCACCGCTCACCTTTCGCATCTATTCACCAGCCGCCTTGGCATCAGCTTCCAGGATTACATCAACGAGAGGAGGCTCGAACTAGCCATCCGCCTCATGAGGAATTCATCGAAAGGCATCATCGACATCTCTTACGAATCAGGGTTCTCCGACCCCAAATATATGGCAAGGCTATTCCGCAAACGGTTCAATTGCTCGCCCAAAGAATTCCGTAAGGAAAACATCCTCTATCCCGTCTCCGACAAAAGGAAAGACGACTCGATCCTCGAATACATTTATAGCGAGCAAGAGGCCATTCTCCTTGCACAAGACGCATGCGCGCGTATTATGAACAAAGATTAAAGGGGCGCTACCGAAATGAAACTCAAAATCACCAAACTCCTATCTCTCTCATTCGTCCTCGCTTTGGCCGGATGCGGAGGGGCCAATTCCTCCAGCATCCAGCAGTCCAGCGCTGACACCTCTTCCGCCGAAGCAAGTTCCAGCGAGATCTCATCCAGTCTGGAAAGCAGCGCCGCCGAATCGAGCGCTGAATCAAGCCCCGCCGAATCGAGCAGTGCTGAATCAAGCCCCGCCGAATCGAGCAGCATCTCCTCAAACGAATACGACGATTGCGTTTTAGCCACCGCCCCGTTCTATATTCCCAAGGCCAGCGGAAGGGATTTCGTTTCGTCGAAAGCCGACGAATTTGAATACCTGTATCGCACGGATGAGCCTGCGGTGATCTACATGGACCCGATCATCGCCCTCGATTTTCTTTATGATGCTGAGGTCGAAATAAAGACCGCCGACGGCGTCAGGACCTATACCTGCCCCAATGGCTTATCCATGTCGCTTGACCCAGAAGCCGATACGATTCTGGTCCGCAATTACGCGATGACGAACCTATTCAGCGACAAATACGGGTCTCCGCTCGGGCTGCTCGACACCCCTGCCGCGGCGAAATACATCGACGATACCAAAACCGTAAGCCATGCCAGCAAAGACATCACCTTGGACCTGGAGAGCTACTATTTGGACATCATCGAATACGACGGCCGCACATTCATGCCGTTCACCGTCCTCGACGAGCTGACCTTCAGCAAAAATTATTATTCTCCGGTAGCGTTTAACGGCACCGCCTTCTATCTGCTCGACAACCTCTCGGGCGCCATAAGCATCAGCTATTCCTATACGACCTACTCCGAAGAATATTACTCCGGCGCATGGAGCAAGATGAAGAAGCCCGACTACATGATCGATTTCAATTACAACGCGCTCATGTTCAAACTCGACCATTTCTTTGGCTTCCGCGATGAGAGATTCGTGCCTTTCTCCGACTACCTCGAGAAAAATCACTCGGACATCGTCGAGGGATTGCACTCCGCGAACGAGACGACCTATTGCAACGCCGTCGGGGACGTCATGGATTATGTGATCGGCGATGGCCACACCAACGCCGGCTATGTCACCTCCGCCTTTGGGGAGGGGAATTATTCGCGCTCAGGGAGAACCAGCGAGCGTTCTTCCAAGCTCAGCCAAGATTACTATGCTTGCGTGCAGAAGCGCAGCCGCAGCGGCGTGGCCGTCGATGAGGTGCGTTTCTCAGGCGAAACGGCGATCTTAAGCTTCGACTCATTCATGCATTACGGCGCTGAGCTGACCGCCAGCAACATCAGCCGTTACGCAACGGATAATAACGACACCTTCGCTCTTTTTCTGCAGACGATGAAGCAGATTGAAGCACGCACCGAAACCACGAAGAACGTGATATTCGACATCACCTGCAACGGCGGCGGCGATTCCAATGCCCTGATCGGTATGCTCGGCGTCATGGCCAGGGAATACAAATCCATCAGCTACTGCCCTCTTTCGGAAGCCTATGATGAATTGGTCTACCAGGTCGACACCGACCTCGATGGCGAGTTCACCGAGGAAGACGGATACCAAGGGCAATACAATTTCTATATCCTCACATCCAATTATTCCTTCTCCTGCGGCAACCTGTTCCCCGCCATCGCCAAACAAAACGGCATCGCCAAAATCATCGGCCAGCAAAGCGGCGGAGGCGCCTGCACGGTCGCCTACACCGTGACGCCCGACGGATTGCCATTCCGCATGTCGGGGCTTTGCCGCGAAGGCGATTTCAATGACCCATCAGAACACTTCGACGACGGCGTTCCAGTCGACCATGAGTTAGCGCTAAACCACTTCTACGACGATGCGTACCTCGATGAATTCGTCGGAAGCTTAACCGCTTAAAAATCGCGGATTTGCAAAAAAAACGCCGCAATTCCCTTTTAAATAAGAAATAGCGCCCTTCTCGGAGGGCGCTTCCATTATGCTTTCTTCGCCTTTGCTTCGCGAACCTTTTCGACGATGAAATAGATAAGGTAATAGACCGCGACATAGGCGTGCATGCCAAGGATCACGAGGATCACATACACCACTTGGTTGCCGGCCGCGATCGTCTCAAATATCGAGAACGGGGTACCGGAAGAACTGCGGAAGAACATGTAATTCTCGTCGAGCGTGAAATCGACGAGCAGGGCAACGCCTTCGAATAGCAGCATCACCGCAAAGGTCACGAGCATATCCTTGAAATGGAGTTTGGTAAATCTGCCGAAGACGATATAGATGGAGATGAAGCCCGGGACGCAGTGGTTCACATAATTCCAAATCACGTCATAGCTCCAGATCGGGTTGTTCGAGAAGACGGCGGCATTGAACCATGCGCCCATAAGCGCCGCCAAAAGTCCGAGCACGATTGAGAAATCGAACCCGATCTTTTGAAGCCTGCCCTTCCCCCAGGCCGCAAGCGGCAACGAGAAAAGCTGGATGTCACATAGGAATAGCGGCAACGAGGACACGAGGTCAGCCCAGCCATCGCGCACGATGTTGACGATGTAATAGGTGAGCTGGACCGCCAAGAAAATGATGGTGGCAATCCGAATGGGTCGCATCCTCCGCTTTTCGTCAGCGCCCCTTAACCTCAAGCCAAAGAAAACGCCTAAGCCGATAAAGGCAACGGTGACCAAAGACGAAACGATGATATGGGCGATGCCAAAATACTCGCCGTTCCAATCCTCTGTTATTCTGAAGAACTCTGACCAAAACTGACTCATAATTGGCACTCGAAAACCTCGAAATTATATACTCATGCGCGCAAATGGAAATACAAACTCCTATTAAATTGCGTCAAACGGTCTCAATTTAGCGTACGACAAGCGCTACAACAGTGCTTTTCCAACCAAATTCATGAGGGACGTGTATGCGTTATTTCTTTTTTATAAGGACGGGAATGTCCTCTTCCTTGACGTTTTCGATGATGGATGGGCATTCGCCGCCGAGCTGCACATCATAGAGGATCAATCCGTCAGAAGTCTTGCGCCGAGCGTAGATGTACCCAGTGGAAAGAGGGCCGTTGAACCGAAAGCGGACGAAATCGCCGACTTGGTATTTGCTCTCAAACTCCTCAACCTTCTTTTTCCTGAACCACATAAGACTATTTTAATCGATTGGGCTACGAATGTTGGATAGAATTCCGAATATCATTAAAT
>JAILKX010000034.1 GCA_024693415.1 Bacilli bacterium | reverse complement strand
AACTCGCCATCTCCGGAGCCAACTCCGCCGACATCGTTGCCGCTTCGAGCGTCAACCTCACCGTCACCGCTCCCGCGGGCTCCGAGCACACCGATTACGCCACCGGCGGAAGCGCGGCCATCGCCGTCAGATCCTTCCAGTTCGATGACTACAACGCCGATGCTTCGGTCGTCCGCCTCTATGTCAACATGACCGCCGGCGTCGATGCCTCTTGGAACTTCACCCACACCTTCACGATCAACCTCGTGATCGGCGATGCGACCTACGCTGGCACCGTGACCTTCACCGCCAACGCCTACGTCGCCGCCTAATCGATCGACTTTGACGCTTGGCGATTCGCCAACCCTGACCGATCACCTAAGGGTCCCGGGTTTCCGGGGCCCTTTTGACGTCTTCGCACACGTGCGTGGGGTCTTTTCTTTTGGGTCGTTTCCCTTATAATTAGAGGCATGAAAAAGAAACCGATATTTTTGCTTGGATTGACTGCGATGATGCTGATGGGCTGCGCCGGCGACCCCGTTTCGGGCGATTCGAGCGCCGCGGCCTCCTCCACGCCGAGCGCCACGGGGAACACCCTTTCCTCGGTCCTAGGCTCCTTCAAGACCAACCTGCGCGTCAATGCCATCTTCAATTTCCTCGGTTCCTCCGCGACCCCGTCCATCATCATGGATTACGTCGAAAAGGGCGTGCAATTCACCTACAAGAACTTCGACGACAGCTTCGTCGATGGCGGATTCCTGAACGATTCCGACGGCAAGGCCTACGCCTGGAACCTGAGCGAGGTCGAGCACTGGAACGAATCCACGAGCAAAGCCGAGACCGTCGACTTGGCCGTCAAGACCGGGTCCGCGATCAAAAACAAGGCAGGGGATGAGGTTTCTTCCTTCCGCGACGCCTATTACGATCCTTCCTATATCGGCGAGCACCTTGACGAATTCACCGCTGAGAACGTCTTCGTACCGCAGATCGCCGGAACCACCTTCGGCTGGTTCGACCTATTGCCTTACGTCTATGAATCCGACCTTGAGAACCGCTCGACCCTTTCCGAAGAGGAATCCACGGAAGGTGAAGCCCTCGAAGAGGAGGAGTCCTCCGAAGCGGTCGAAAGTGAGCCCGAGCATTCCGGCAAGCTCCTCAAGGACAACACCGAAATCCTTGCGACCCTCAGCAAATGCTTAGGCGTCTACGACACCACCGCCTGCTTCGGGTCCGGCCTCGAGCTCAATTCCGCCGAATTCTATTTCGCCGAGAAGGGCAGCGCCTTCAGCTTCAACCTCTATTACACCTACAACGCCGGCTACGATAAACTCAAGGTCACCGTGTCCGTCAGCAAGATCGGCTCGGCTTCCGTCGAGGCCCTCGACAACTATTTCGATCCGAATTTCGAAGTCTACGTCCCCGAAGTTTCTTCATGAAACAGCTGGCCCTGATTTCCATATCCCTATTGCTCGCTTCATGCGCATCGACATCCGCGGATCTTTCTTCGGATGTTTTTGTTTCGGGATCCGAGCTCGGATTCGAGGCGGGATCAAGCGTCATCTTCAGCGAGTTCTTCCTCGGCGATTCGGTGGACCAGAGGGCGGTGGAAATCTCAAATTACGGGGAGCGTGACATCGATTTGGCCGAATATGAGGTCATCATATTCCATGGCTCGGCCACCTCTCCCGAGTACCGCATCCCCCTTAGCGGGACCCTTGAACCGAATAAGTCATACGTCATCAAATACGATAAGGCGGACTCCATTCTGAAATTCGATCTCTCGACCCCTGATTTCGTCACCAACGGCACCTGGCCCCTCGCTTTGCTCCATAATGGCAAAACGGTGGACGTCCTCGGCTGGATCGGCAATCAGCTGAGCTTCGCTAGCGATGACACGGTCCGCAAAAACGAATACAGGGTAGGGCGGGAACACAGCGAACCCTATGATTGGATTTCCTTCTCCGATGGCAAATTCGACCGACTGGGGTCGCCGGATTGCCCTTATGACGAGGCGACGCTCATCCAAGGACCGCGCCTCACCCAAGAGGATTTTGACCGCCCTTACGTCGCATATGGGGAAACCGGCGCCGGAGGAGCGGTGGAGGTAAGTTTAGGCTATGTCGGCGATGGCGACACGACCACCTTCGACGATCTCCCAAGCGACCTCATCGCCCGCGGATATAGCGGCGATTCGTTCCGCTACCAGAACATCGACACCCCGGAAATCGATCACGGGTCCTATATTTCGGCCGGGCCATGGGGGTATCCCGCCAAATACTGGAACAACGCGATCCTTAGGAACGCCAAGCACATCGTCATCCAAAGCGTCCTCGACAGCAGCCTCACCGAGACCTATGGGCGCCTTATCGGATATGTCTGGTATTCCAATCTCAGCAATCCAAAGCCAGAGGATTACATCAACCTGAACCACCTCACCATCGTCGAGGGATACAGCAAAATCGCCTTCGACGGCGGAAAAACATCGAAGATGAGCTACAACGGGATCTCCTATTATCGCTACTTTGAGGACGCGAATAACCGCGGCCTGCGGGACGGCTACAAGGTGTTCGGCGAGAAAGACCCGGATTTTGCCTACTGAATCTAGACGCGACAAGCCTCGGAGAATATAATTCATCTAGATGAAAACCTATTGCCGCGAATGTCTTCGCAAGACCAACGACACCGCAACGAGCTGCCCGCATTGCGGCGCTGCTTTGAAGCCCGAACTCCAGGAAGAGGAAGTCCGCCCGATCGTTCAGGCCCTCCACAAACGCACCAACGTCTACCGTGAACGCGTTTCGACCGGCCTAAGCCTTTTGATCGTCGGCCTCACCTTCGTGATCATCGGCCTCATCTTCTATCGTTTATCCTTCAAGCTCGATCAGAACAACGTGACCGAGGTCGTCTACGTTTTGGCCACCAATTCGGCCGAGTTCTTCGTCGCGATGTTCGGCCTTTTCGCCGGCGGAGCCGCCGCGATCTACGGCGCCGTTTGGGCGATCCTTTGGTCGTACAATAAGCGCGTCATCGCCCACGACGTCGAAGAAATCCGCCAGAACAAGAGCCTTACCGTCACCCGCACCCCCTCGATCGTCGAGGTCTGGGCCGCGAGGATCTCCCATTTCTTCCGCCAGCTCGCCTGGAAAGCCAAAAGGAAGAAAGCGAACAAATAAGGAGGGCAGCGCGAATGCAGATCGGAATCAGAAAACACCGCCGGCTCGTCAAGAAAGAGCGCGAACCCTTCTTTAACTTCGACAAGGCCTCGTTTAAGCGCATCGGCGTCATCCTTCGCCTCATCGCCATCCCCGTCGCGATCATCGCGATGATCCTTGCGGTCGCCCTTCCGACCGTCACCATCGACTACGCGAACTATTCGCAATCCTCCGACTTCTCGCCCGCAAGGGCCAACGCCTTCACCCCCGAGCTCATCTCCGGATGGAGCGCTATAATCGGCGGCGAATACTTCTATTACTACCTGAAATCCACCGAGGGGCCGACGGTTTTGTTCACCGCCCTCATGAAAACCGACTGGGCGCTCATCATCGTGATGATCGTCGCGCTCATCACGATGGCCCTCACCGTCATGATCACCTTCTCGAAGAAGATGGAGAAGTGGTCGAAGCTCGTGACGCTGCTCTACTTCGTGGTGGGGCTTGCGGTCCTCGCCTCCCCGGTCTTCTTCATGACCACCAATTCCTTCGGCAACACCGCGGCGATCGCCTCGACCGACGCCGCCCATTACTGGCTCTATGATTCGCTATACGTCCATTGCGCTTACGGCGCGATCGTAAGCTTCCTCGTCTTCACGCTGTCGGCCGTGCTCTTCGCGGTCGGCACCAACCGCGAGATGGCGGGCGGCGACAACAGGAACGCGGGGGATTAAGACCATGAAACGCAGATACCTATTCCTTGCATTGCTTCCTCTTCTCGCATCCTGCTCCTCCGGGCTCGACGCGAAAGCGGTGGACTCCGCCGATGACTTCATCGCGGTCGCTTCCGCCGACCAGGTCAAGATCTCCGCGGCCTCCTCGGTCGACGACACGATCTCCGGCGGCGAGGATCCTTCCGCCGGCGTGACCTCCCGCGCCTATTACTATTCCAACGACGACTACCGCATCGAGACCGCTTCCGATTCCCATATCGGATACACGCTCCTCACCGATAACGGCACCTACCAGTACTGCCTCATCAATTCCAAGCAGAAATCCGGCACCATCTACGCGAACGCCTCTGCCCTCGACGCCGAGCGCGCGCTGACCGTCGCCGAGCTCCGCCGCCAGTACAACCACATGGCGGGCATCTACGACATGATGAAGGGCGTCGTCGGCAAATCCGCCGCCGACCTCGGATACGAATCCTTTGAATTCCGCCGCTCGATCGCCCCGGAAGTCGCGGGATACGTCCTCCTCATCAACAAGATCGAAGGCGATTACAAGGTCGAGACCAACTATTACCTCATGATGGATAAGGTCGGGGACGTCTGGGCGTTCACCAATTACAACGTCCGCTCCACCTATTACGCCCTCGAAGGCGGCAAATACGTCGCTGCCTATTACAAGGTCTCCCAATATCAGGTGACCGTCGTCGAGGAATATTCGAAGATCCCCATCAGCTTAAGCGGCTATTCCCTCACGGTCGAAGGCCTCGACGTCGGCGACGTGAGCTACGACGATGGCCCGTTGACCCAGCGCTAAGCCAAACAACTCTTAAAGGGCTGTTGATCAACCGATAGTTTTTCAACTGCCCCTTTGTGTGATATTTGTGGCTCTCTTGGCGTTATTGTCTATAATGCCGCAATCCAGAACCTATGAATTTTAAAACTATTTGCAACTATTGGACCGAATATTTACTCATATATAACATATGACCAACGCAAAGAAGCCCAAAAACGAAAACTACTGCCGGTCGATATACGATGATTACAAACCTTTGGTAGTTTTCATCGCCTCCATTTACCTGACCAACAAAGACTATATCGATGACGTCGTGCAGGAAGTCTTCTTGGAGACCTATTCACATGACGGCACGATCAAGAATCTGAAGAACTATATCGGTGCCTTGGCGAAGAATAAAGCCATCGCAATCAATAAAGCCAACGGTGCCGCAAGCAGCGAGAGCAGCATGGATGATTTTCTCGTCTCGAACCTTAGCGGAAAGGAATCCTTCGCCTCAATCGTCGACGAATTGCTCGCGGTGTTGAGTTCGACGGAAGCCAACATCCTTCTCCTCCATCTTTATGGTGGGTATACCTTCAAGGAAATTGCGGGGAAGACGCAAACGAAAGAAAGCACGGTCAAAGCCAAGTACTTCCGCGCCCTAAAAAAATGCAGAAAGGAGTTTCTTCGATGAATAAGACCGAGAAAAAACTAACCGCATTCCTTTCCGCTTCGCTACCTAGTGACCACAACTATGAGCGGCTTGAAGGCGCGGAGCATAAACTCCCCGCGAGGAACAATCATAAACTGAAGATCGGCCTCGCCATCGCCATTCCTTCTATCGCCATGATATCTGTCGTCGCGATTACGGTCTCTTTGGGCGTCATCACCGCCTTAAACAGGAAACCCTTCGAAACGGGGAGATTAAAGGATTTCTCCTCCATGCAAGGGTTTGGCATCCGCACGCAAAGGAGTACGGACCATCAATCGGCGAAGGGACGACTAGGCCAAAAACGCCTTGCGTCTTCGGACGAAACCATCGGGACGCCGGTGAAGTTCTGCCAATATAACCTGCAGGGGAACTATGAGGAAGCCATTCTATTTAACGAAAATGATGGCGAAGTGCGTGACTACCACATTTACACGTATCACGAAACGCATAACTTCGTGAGCGTTTTGCTATGTAGCGAAGCGGCGGGGGAATACATCGGCTGGGAACCATATTGTAGTTCCTATGATTACTCCAACGAGACCAATAACATCGTCCTTTGGGATGGTCCGTGGGTCGAAGGACGTAGAGGGAGGGCCTATCCCTACATCATTTCTAAAAGGACCGGCAAAATCTATAGCGGGACCATTCCCGAAACAAGCTATAGGGAGTATCGCTATTGGTCAGGGAATAGTGTTGGCGCGTTTTCGCCCTCGTATAGCCCGTATGATGACAATTTCTACGGTTATGAGGATGGCTATGTTTTCTTCGGCGTAGACCAGAATGATATCTCCGCCTTATTCCTCGTGAAAGAAACGGAAGAAGGATTGAAGTATCAGCAAATGCTCGCGGGGACGCAGTTCAAAGCCATGAAAGAGCTTGGGCGTGAAGTGC
>JAILKX010000121.1 GCA_024693415.1 Bacilli bacterium | reverse complement strand
TTCATGAATCGGATCCACGGGAAGCGAACATCGATCGAGATCCGAAGGGCCTGCGGCAACTTCTATGGGAAGAAACCAATAGACCCATCCCTTTATATTCCATACATCCAAGATATTTTGACGCAGTGCTACGACTGCCTTTTCGATGCCTTAACGCAAAAATAGGGTAGAAGGCACGTTTCGTTATCGATTTGTGACCAAATGGCAAGCCGATGGGCTTTTGACTGCGCTAAAAACCTTTGCATATTGTGTTTGTATTGGATAATGAATGCATGAAGATAATATTAGAAACGGAAAGATTGCTGCTGCGGGAAATGACCGATGAGGATTTCGACGCGCTCAAAAGAGTCATCTCGGATCCGGAAACGATGAAGTATTATCCAGAGCCCTATAACGATGACGGGGTCCATAGATGGATTAACTGGTGCAAGGCCAGCTACGAGAAAAGAGGTTTCGGCCTCTGGGCGGTGATATATAAGCCAACCGGGGAAATGATTGGAGACTGTGGGGTCTCCATGCAATTCATCGATGATGAAGATAGGCCGGAGATCGGCTATCACCTAAGGAAGGATTATCATCGGCAAGGATTGGGGAAAGAGGCCTCCCAAGCGGTTAGGGATTATTTCTTCGCTCATTTCGATTTCGATGAAGTCTATTCCTATATGGACGTGAATAACCTTCCTTCCAGCAAGACCGCGGAAGCCAACGGCATGACGTTCCTTCACCTATATGTCACAAAGGCAAAGGAGACGTGTAAGGTCTATCGCATCACCAGAGAAGAATGGAAACGAATCATCGATGAATGAATGAGAGATTCCCTGTGTTTTCGATGCGCATAAAGCGTCCTTTTCAGGTTTTATAAACTTTAAGGTGGCTGCGTCTTCTCTTCTAAGCGTAAGAAAAGGCCGTCAAAACCTTTTTGGGTTTTCTTCGGCCTAAGAACATGAATGGCGAATAGAGGCCCGGATCAATCGTCCTCGTCTCTTGGGTTGAGCCACTCTTCAATGCATCCGCCTCCGGAAACGGCTGAAAGCTGTTCGTCATTAAGCTCGACGCCCTCTTCTTTGGCGAGGGCAAGGACCTCGTCGCTGCTTTTGCATGCCTTGACTTTGGCGATCTGCTCTTCGGATAGGCCATTAAGTAGCTTTTCTTTCATGTCGATGACTCCTTTTCAACATTATATCAAAGATTCGTAATAAAACCGCCTTTGATATAAAAACCATCAAAGAACTTATTGTGATAGGCAGAACGCCGGCCGCGCAGCCTCCGCTTATTTTCCGTTATCCAATCTTTGCCGATCGACGAGTTCGGCGAACCTGCCGCCTTTGGCGATCAGCTCATCATAGCTGCCCTGTTCGATGACCTTGCCGCCGTCTAGCATCAGGATGCGGTCGGCGCTCTTGATGGTGGAAAGCCTATGGGCGATGACGATGCGGGTGCATTTGAGGCGATCGATGGATTCGCTGATGCTCTTCTGCGTCTTGTTGTCGAGGGCGCTCGTGGCCTCGTCGAAGACCAGGATCTTCGGGTGGTGGACGATGGCTCTCGCGATCATGATTCTTTGCTTCTGGCCGCCGGAAATGCCGCCTTGGCCTTCCGAGATGATGGTTTTCATTTTCATTGGCATCTCGCGGATGTCGTCGGCGACGCTTGCGATTTCGGCGGCTGCCCAGGCGTCCTCTTCGGTCAGGTTCGGCGCGGAGATGATGATGTTAGAGAAGATGTCGGCATGGAACAATGTGCCGTTTTGCATGACGGTGCCGATGTTCCTCCTAAGCGAAGGCAGATCGATTTCCTTGAGGTTCACGCCATCGAAATAGACATCGCCGCTTTCGGGTTGCTCGAAGCCCAATAGGAGTCGCGTCAACGTCGATTTCCCACAACCCGTTGGGCCGACGATCGCGATGTATTCGCCTTCATGGATCTCCAGCGACATGTCATCGACGACATAGGGGGCGTTTTCGTTGTAGCGGAAGCGGACGTGGTCGAATTTGATGTTGCCGTTAATGGATTCGAGGACCTTCTTGCCCTCCGCGTTCTCCGGTTCCCCTTCTAGGATCGGCCGCGCCATGTCGTAGATCGGCGAGATGGTGGCGAGGAGCGAGACGACGGAGGTCAGGGACGCAAAGGCGCCGGAAAGTACGCCATAGCTCGACATGAATGCCATGTAGCTCGCCGCGTCGATGTCGTTCGTGGCGGCGATGAGGTAAATCATGACCGACCCGAGCACGCTGATGATTAGGGTGATGGCGGGGGAGATCTTGATGATCAGTGGCGGATTGTAGGTGATGCGCGCGGTTTTCGCATAGGCGTTCGCCCATTTGCCGAAGACCCTCTTCTCCGAGCCGGAGAGGCGGATCTTCTGGATGCCGTTGATCATTTCGTAGGTGACGCCGGACTCTTTCGAGCGGGCGTGCATCTGTTTTTTGGAGAATGACTTCTGATAGAACGATATGAAGACCGTAAAAGCGGCGTTGACCACCAGCACGACGATGACCGGCGGGATGAGAACGGCGGCGAAGGTGCCTAACTGGAATAGATAAGCAACCGTGGTGATGACGGCGATGACCGCCGCGAATCCGGAGCTGATCAGGGTGTGGGTGAGGGAGTTCACGCTGTTGAAGCGGACGGCGAGTTCGCCGGTATTGTGCTTCTTGAAGAAGGATGGCGGCATGTAGAGAAGCTTCATCATCGTCGCTTCCTGTACGCCTTTCTCGATGCGGAGGCCGATGCGCGCATTCACGTAGGACTGGATGGCTTTCATGATCAGGCCGCCGATCCCCGCCCCCACGACGAACGCGGACACCAAGAAGAACAGCATCATGTCGGCTTCTTGGACGACATCGCCGGTCAATATCTTGGTGAGATATGGCACCAGCAGGCCGATGCCCGAGGCCAAAAGCGAGAACAGGATGAGCAATATGACATCGATCGGGCGGATGGCCTTGAGGATGTATTTGAGGTATTGCTTGATCGACATCTTCTTGGTGGGAAGGGGTCGGTAGAAGCTATAAGCCTCAAGCTCGAGCTGATTGATGAGGTCCGCGCGGATACGAACCTTTTTGCGGGTCTTGTAGTTGATGTAGTAGTACTCTTTGCTTCCGACGGGGTATAGGACTACCGGGACGTTCGAGATGGCGAAGAAGACGAGCAGGATCGAACGCCCGTCGTTGACATAGCCGTCCTTGAGCTCGACCTTGTGGTATTCGATTCCGTATTGGCCGAGCGCGTAGCTCAGTTTCTCATGGAATTTTTCGATTTTTGCAGGGATTTCCACCATTGGGTGGTGGAAGCTCGTGAGGATTTGGCCGATCGCGTCATTCTCCCTCTGCTTCTCGAGATCGGGGTCGGATGCGCCATCGGCATCGATGCTGGCGAGCGAGCTGAAAGAATCCTCGAACGTCTTCGCGTCGAGCGCCTTCCTCTTTTTGATCTGCTCCTCAAACCAATTCATCGTTAACCCCCGCTATTCATTGGAGACCAATTCGTAGTAATAGCCTTTCTGGGCCATCAGCTCTTCATGGGTGCCCCGTTCGATCACGTGGCCCTTCTTCAGGACGACGATCAGGTCGGCGTCGCGGATCGTCGAAAGCCTGTGGGCGATGACGATCGTCGTGATGCCCCTCTTTTTGATCGCGTTCACGACGTCGAATTCCGTTTTGGCGTCGAGGGCGCTCGTGGCCTCGTCCAAGATGATGATGCGCGGGTCAGCCGCCAGGGAGCGGGCGATCTCAAGCCGCTGCCTTTCGCCGCCGGAGAAGTTTCTGCCTCCTTCCAAAACCGGGGCATTGTATTGGCCGTCGCGGGCCATGATCGCATTGTGGATCTGCGCGTCGTTGCAGGCCATGATCACCTCGAAATCCTCGATGGACTCATCCCACATCCTGATGTTGTTGGCGATCGTGTCCTCGTAAAGGGTGATGTCCTGGTCGACGACGGCGATGGAAGAGGTGAAGATCTCGTGGTCGATCTCCTCAATCTTCTTGCCGGCGTAGGTAATTTCGCCGGACCATGGCGAATAGAGGCCGGAGATGAGCTTGGACAAGGTGGATTTGCCGCTGCCGGTGGAACCGACGATCGCGATCTTCTGCCCTTGCTCAATCGTGAGGCTAAAGTCGGTCAGGATCGGGTTATCGAGCCGCGAATAGCCAAACGTCACGTTCTTGAGTTCGAGGGTGCCGCTGATTTTGGAGATCTCCTGCGTGGGGATCTCGCGGGTGACATTTGGATCTAACGGGTATTCGAAGATATCGTCCACCCTCTCCATGGAGGTGCGCATTTCCTGCAGCGTCTGGCCGCTGTTGATGATGGTCGTCGCCGGCAGCATGAAGGCGCTGAGCAGCCCTTGGAACGCCAGGATGGAGCCGACGGTGAAATCGCCTTGGATCGTGAAGTAGACGCCAAGGATGAGGACGGAATAGTCGGCGAGCAGGGCGACGAAGCTCGGAATAAGGCCGAGGAACGTGTTGGCTTTCGCCATTTTGATGTTCATCGCGGTGACGGTTTCCTGCGCCTCGCTCCAGGAGGAGAAATAGGATTCCTCGGCACCGTTGGATTTGATGGTCTCGATCATCTCGATGCCCTTGGTGGTCATGCCGGTGAGCTTGGCCCTGTCGCGGGCCTGGACGCGGCCGATGTTGACCCTTATCTTCGACATGTACATGGAGATGAAGGCGTTGATGGCGACCGTTGCGACGCCGACCAAGGTCAAGATCCAGCTCTTGGCGGTCATTACCACCAGATAGATGACGAGCATGACGGAGTTGAACAGCAGCGGCGCGAAGACATTGACGAGCGTTTCCGCGATGGTCGCGTTCTCGTTTTGACGGCTTTGAAGATCGCCGACCATCCTCTGCGAGAAGAAGTCGATCGGGAGCCTCAGGATCTGCCAGATATATGAGGTGGAGCCGACGAGGTCCAGTTTGCCCCTGATCTTGTATTGGTAGAGGGCCTGGGTCAACGTGACGATGATCTGCAGCAGCCCGATGCCGGCGAAAATGAGGACGAACGGCAATAGCCAATCGGGATTCCCGCCATCCAAAAGCCGGTCGACGAAGACCTGATTCATGACGGGATTTATGACCCCGATCAGATAGAAGACGATCGTGGTGATGGCGAAGAAGGCGATGAGGGGCGCGGCGCCCTTCAGCCTCTTCTTGGCGAATTCGATGATCGATTTCCGCTTGCCGCCGGGCTCGAATTCCTCGGTCGGGACGATTTCGATATAGACGCCGGTATAGATTGAGTCGAACGTCTTCAGATCGATTTTGACGACGCCTTTGGCGGGGTCGTTGATGATGGCTTTGTTGCCCTTGAAGCCATTGATGACGACGAAGTGGGCGCCGCCCCAGTGGATGATGCCGGGGAATTTTCCTTTCTCTTGGAGCTTTTTGGTGGAATAGACAAAGCCCTTCGTCTTGAAGCCGTACTTCTGGGCGGCGCGGGTGATGTTCTTCGCGTTGCTTCCGTTGCGGGAGACGCCGCAGTCGACGCGGACCTGCTCAAGCGGGACCCATTTGCCATAATAGGCCATGATCATGGTCAAAGAAGCCGCGCCGCATTCGAGGGCCTCGAGCTGCATGACGAGCGGGGTGTTCGCGACTCCGCCTTTGGTTTTTGGCTTTTTGATGTCCTTCATGCCCGTTTGCCGCTGACCCAGAATTCGATGGGTTTGATCTCGTCGACGACGACGTAGTAGCTGTATTCGCCGTCGTTTAGGTCGAAGGACGAAACGACGGGCTGATTATCGGTGAACGAAACGATTTCGCCCTCTAAGTCGGAGATATAGACTTTTTGGCCTTCTTTGAGGCTCTTGAGGTCCGAGTCCTTGACGCGGAGGGTGGCGACGCCGCCGCTAAGGGTCGCGGTGCCCGTGACTTTGACCTGGATCGTATAGACGAAAGACCAAACCAAGAAGCCTGCGAGCGCGATGACGACCGAAATCAAAACGACCCAGGTCGCCGGGGAACTGTAGGAAAGCGTTTTGCTGAGTTCGTCCGGGTTGGTGATGCGCTTTTTCTTTTTGCTCATGGGTTGCCTATATTGTTGCACAAATTCCGATTTTCTAAAGAATAATCAAATGTCCAATTCCTTTTCGATTCGCCATCCACTTAGGCCTTCTTTTGCTTTTTCGTACCAGCCGTTTTCGAAGAAGAGGCACTTGGTGATGTCCTCGTGATAGAAATTGTAGTCCTTGCTGTAGAGAAGCCCTAAAGCGGGGCAGCCGCCGGTGCAGGCTTTATAGTATTTGCAGTTCGCGCATTTGTCGTTTTCGATGATCTGCTTGAAAAGGGTGGCCAGCGCGAGGTTCGCGTAGTCGCTATCGTTGACGAGCTCCTTGAGCGGGGTCTTGAAAAGATTGCCGAGGCTTATCCCGTGCTCAAGGAAATAGCCGGACATCTGCAGGCAAGGCACGACCTCTCCGCTTGAGGACACCGCGATCATGCCGCGGTTTCCCTTGCACATCGGGATGCGGATGTTGAATTCCTTCTTGTCGCAGGCGATCGGGACGAGGGAATAGATTTTGCGCATCGGAAAGAGGCGCAGGAACTGCCACACGTCTATCGTCATCTTCATGCCGGAGCGGATGTATTCCTTGGCGAATTCGAGCATCGTTTCGTAATATTCCTCGATCGTCAGGCTCGATTGCGGGGAATTCTTCTCCCACCGCGGCGCTTCCGTGGTGCGGATGATCCGCATCTCCGCGACGCCCAATTCATCGAGCATGCGCGCGGTATCCATCATCGCGTCGACGTTTTTGCGGTTCACCTGCACCTGGGCTTTGACTTGGAAGCCATTGCTTATGCAGAGCTTGATGGCCTTGATCGTCAGCTCTTCGGCGCGGGGGTGCTGTCTGATCCAGTTGTG
>JAILKX010000116.1 GCA_024693415.1 Bacilli bacterium | reverse complement strand
CTTTTCGAGCATGGCTAACGCCTTGGCTTTGGCCTCTTTGTGCGCATCGCCCATGAGTAGGCGAACCAAGATGAGGTTATCGAGCAGGGAATAGTTTTCGAAGACACCGTATTCCTGAAATATGTAGGCGATGAAATCCTTGCGGTAGAGCTCATAATCCTCCTCATCAAAGTGAGAAATGCCCTCTTTGCGGATGAAGATCTCGCCGCGCTCGAAGCGGTCGATTCCGCCAATCATTTTAAGAAGCGTCGTCTTCCCGGACCCGGACGGACCCGTTATAGCAACGCATTCGCCGAGGTTAAGCGCCAGGTTGATGTCGGAGATGCCGACGTTCACGCGATGTTCGTCGGAATAGTACTTATAAACGTGCTCAAGGCGCGAGAGATCGTCCAGCACGGGCGATTCCGTGATAGGGTTGAGCTTGCCGTTAAGCAGCTCTTCGAGCGAGATTCCCAAGATTTCGCAAAGCCGCGGCATGATTTTCGTGTCAGGCAGGCTTTTCCCGTTCTCCCATTTGGAGACCGATTTGTCCGTGACGCCCAGGGCTTCGGCGAGTTTGGATTGTGTCAGTTTCTTCTCTTTTCGGAGCTCGGTGATCAGATTGCCGATTTCGTATTGTTTTTCCATTGTTGCTCCTTTCGCCTTAATCATCGGTGTGAAGGCGTCTATGCGCTAATTATCCGCGTCATTTTTTCTCTACTTTCGGTAGAACTTATTGTCGGATGCCGCTTTTCTGCGTTTTGCGCACATATCTGCGCAGTTCATTATTTTCGGGGGGTCGTCATGCCAAGGAACATAAGAACGCCTCTTTATGCCAAAGAATCAGAATCCATCGCCACCTTTGTCACATAGCAACAGTGTCGAGGTCTAAAATGCATAGGATCTCGACGGTCGTCCTGATGACCTTTTGACGCTCAAAACGCCCATTCTCAACGAAGGTAGCATGGCTGAAAAACATCGATAACTCCGCTACTTTTTCAAATCTTTTAAGCGTAACGTCGCAACGGTCTCGACGTGGAATCCTTGCGGGAACATATCGAACGGCTGTATGGATTCGATCGCATAATAGGGCGCCAAGAACTTGACGTCGCGGGCTAAGGTACTCGGCTCGCAGGAAACGTAAACGATCCTCTTCGGCTTCAATTTCAGGACGGATTTGAGGAACCTTTCATCCGACCCTTTCCGCGGCGGATCCATGAATAACACATCCACGCCCTCATTATTTTTGGCCATGCGCACCATGAAGTCGGAGGCGTCGTCGCAATACATTTTGAAATTGTTGATGCCGTTCCTCTTCGCGTTTTTGATGCCATCCCTCACGGCGGCGGGCACGATTTCGACCGAAATGACCTCTTTCACGTCCTTCGCGGCGATGAGACCGATGGTCCCAATCCCGGAATAGGCATCAAAGGCGATGTCGGTCGGCTGAAGCTTCGCGGCCTTCATCGCCGCCGAATATAGTTTCTCGGTCATGACGGGATTCGTCTGGTAGAAGGATTTCGACGAAATCTGGAAGGACACGCCGCACAAAGAGTCCTCGATGAAGCCTTTTCCATAGAGGATGTGCTCCTTTTCGCCGAGGATGACGTTGGTGGACCTGGAGTTGATGTTTTGGACCACGGTCGTGATCTCGGGGCATTCCTTCACAAGCGCCTTCACGAAGTTGTTGCGGCTTGGGAAAACATCGACCGCGGTCACCAAAACAACCATGATCTGCTTCTGGTAATAGCTGGTTCTGATGAGGACGTGTCTCAATATTCCCCATCTATCGTCCTCGTTATAGGGTTGGATGTGGAACGACTTCAAAAGCTTCTTGACCGTGGTCAGGATATGCTCGGACCTTTCGTCCTCGATGAAGCATTTCTCAATCGGAACGATGACATGGGTCCCCTCTTTGTAGAACCCGCAATAGGGGTTGCCGCGCTTATCTAAGCCAAACGGCATCTGGATCTTGTTGCGATAGAAATAAGGATCGTCCATCCCGACCGTCGGAAGGACATCGACATTCATCCCGCCGATCTTGCGGAACTGCTCTTTGACCTTCTGCTGCTTGAAAAGCAATTGGGATTCGTAGTCGAGCTGCTGGAAGCTGCATCCGCCGCAGGCATGACACACTTTGCAGCGGGGCTGCACCCTATGCGGCGAGACCTTGGTGAGCTTCTTGACCTCGCCGAAGAGGTTCCCGGCCCGGCGGTAGGATATTTCTATTTCGCCCTCTTCGCCCGGGAACATCCCATTGACGAAGACGACTTGCCCGTCGGATTTAAAAACGCCTTTGCCCTCAAAGGACAGATCGGTGCAAACGCCGGTCATGGTTTGGGTGGCAAAGGCTTTTCCCATTAGGCGGCAGCCTTCTCTTTCGGAGCGGCCATCATCTCGGCGATGGCCTTGACTTCGGCTTCGGCGTCTAGGCGCGGGAAGAGCTGATCGCCTTTGCAAACCTTAAGCCCGCCGAGGAGCCCGAATTCGCGGACCCTGTCGTAGCAGCGGAGCTCTTCGGGGACGCCGAGCTGATCGAAGATCTTGTCGGATTTGGTGACGAAGATCGGCTTAAGCAGCATGCCGGCGACGTAAAGGACATGGGCCAAGTGGCACATGACGGATTCGAGGTTGGCTTTCTTCTCAGGATCTTTTGCAAGGGCCCACGGGGCGCTTTCCTCGATGTATTTGTTCGCGCGGGAGACGAGGTCCATGACCTTTTCATAGGCCTCGGTGACCTTCAGGTCATCGTTGAGGGTCTCATAGGCGACGATGGTCTTGTCGCACATCGCGCGGAGCTCCGCGTCGATGTCGTTCAAGTCGCCATGGTCCTCGGGGATATTGCCGTCGAAGTATTTCTGGATCATCGAGACGGTGCGGTTCAAAAGGTTCCCGACGTTATTGGCGAGGTCCTGGTTGATGCGCATGACGAATTGCTCGGGGGTGAAGACGCCATCGCTTCCGAAAGGAACCTCGGACACGAGGTAATAACGGACCGCGTCGACCCCATATCTTTCGATAAGCGGATAAGCGGAGATGGTGTTCCCCTTGGATTTGCTCATCTTGCCGTCTTTCATCATGAGAAGGCCGTGAACGAAGACCCTATTCGGCCTCCTGAGGCCAAGGGATTCGAGGAACATCGGCCAGTAGATCGTGTGGAAGCGGGTGATGTCAGCGCCGATGACGTGGACGATCTCGCATTCAGGATCCTGCCAGAAGTATTGGAACTTGGAATCATCTTCCTGGAGATAGCCAAGCGCGGTAATGTAATTGGTAAGCGCGTCGAGCCAAACGTAGACCACGTGCTTCGGATCTTCAACGACCTGGATGCCCCAGTCGAATGAGGTGCGGGAGACGCAGAGGTCGTTGAGGCCTGGCTTGATGAAGGTGTTGACCATCTCGTTCTTCCTGGACTCAGGGGTGATGAACGAAGGGTTCTTGTCGTAGTAGTCCAGAAGCGCATCCACGTGCTCTCCGCAATGGTAGAAATAGGCGGGCTCGTCCTTCAACTCCACCGGACGGCCGCATTCGGGGCAGAGGTGCTCCGGCCCGACCTGAGTCTCGGTCCAATAGGATTCCTCGTGGACGCAGTACCAGCCGGAATAGGAGGAAAGGTAGATGTCGCCTTTCTCAAGCATGGTCGAGAAGATCTTCTGGACGGTCTCGACGTGGCGCTTATCGGTCGTGCGGATGAAGTCGTCGTTGGAGATGTACATCGCATTCCAGAGCTTCTTGAAGCGCAGCACGATCTCGTCGACGAATTCCTGCGGGGTGACCCCTTTGGCGGCGGCGTTCTTCTGGATCTTCTCGCCATGCTCATCTGTGCCGGTCAAAAAGAAGGTCTCATATCCGCGCAATCTCTTGCCGCGGGCGATGACGTCGCACATCGTGGTGCAGTAAGCGTGTCCTAGATGCGGAGAGGCGCTCGGGTAATAAATCGGGGTGGTAATGTAGAATTTCTTGGCCATTTTCGATGACTCCTAGGGGGCTTGTAAAACAAAACCGCGTCTTTAACGCGGTTATTGTACCATTAATTAAGGATATTGGATTACTTCTTGCCTTCGACAGCAGCCAACTTCTTGTTGAAGCGGTCGATGCGGCCATCGCTGGTGACGAAGCGCTGCTTGCCAGTGTAGAAGGGGTGGCAGTTCGAGCAGGTATCGACTTTGATCTCAGGGAGGGTCGAGCCGGTCTCGAAGGTGGATCCGCAGGTGGTGCAGGTCACGACGCAGTGGTGGTACTTCGGATGGATGCCTTGTTTCATGTCTTTTACTCCTTTCGCCGTGCGATCATTTCTCACGCACAGAGAGTTCGGCAATTACAATACACGAACCGAAGGTTGGTTTCAATCGCTTTTTGCATTATGTGCGCGCAATTGCCCTCCTAGCGCGTTTTCCCCAAGAAGGGACTTACCTCCCTAGGCCATGCCAAAACGCATGTACGGGCCTTCTAGGGGCCCTGGGGCCGCCCGAGCATCCAAAAGATGCTGTCGGGGTGGCCGCCGCGAGCTCAGCAAGGGACCGGTGGGCCGGCCGCCCATTCGGGGCGAGGAGGTTCTTGGTTTTTGGTTGGTTTATCCCCTCATGGCGGCGCCCAGGGAGAGCGAAAACGCATACATGGGTCGCGTGGATTTGGTTTTTAGATCTCGATGAAGTCGCCAGGGCGGACTAAAAGGCAATGGGCATAGCTCACCTTCATATCCTGCTGGATGTCGAAGAGCATGCCGGGCTTCATGTGGTAGGGGATAAGGTTCTTGGGCTTGATGATATTCGCGCATCGGGTGGCTTCTTTGGGATCCATGTTGTAGATGCCGTCGATCGGGAGGAAGGCATAGTCGATGTCCATCTTGCCTAACTCTTCCATATAGGGGACATAGTCGGTGTCGCCGGCGACGTAGATCTTCTTGCCTTCTAGTTCCAATAGATAGCCTACGCATTCGTTGATGTCGTGATGGGAATTGCAGGCAGGGGTCGCTTGGATCTTGATGCCATAGTATTCGAAATCGTAGTAGGTGCCATGGTTCACGGAATCCTTGGAGCGGATGATGATGGTGCGGTTTGTTTTGGGGCAGCGATCGACCGCGTTGTGGTCGTAATGCTCATGGGTGATGAGGATGAGGTCGGCGGGCTTGTCGTAGCCTTCGCCGGCGAATGGGTCGATGTAGACGTTTTTGCCTTCTTTGGTGGTCAATCTGAGCGAGGCGTGCCCTTGGTATAGCAATCTGGCCATAATTCCGTCCCTGCCTTTCGTTTTTTCCATTGTACTATTTTCGCGAACCGATAAACTATTCCAATCGCGCACTCAAAGAGTGCTGCGAAATAGGAGGAAAAATATGATTACCAAATCATTGGCACTCAAGGTCTTGAATGCCGCCCTCGCGACCGGAGGGGACTACGCCGAGATCTTCGTCGAAGAGACCAAGTCCAGCAGCGTGCTCCTCGAAAACGGCAAAGTCGAAGCAGTGGGGGGCCCGCTCAGCTATGGCGCCGGCATCCGCATCCTCAAGGGATTCGGAAGCGTCTACGGCTATACGAGCGACCTGTCGCCCAAGAACCTGATCGGTCTTGCCGCGAAGCTCGCGGGCAGCTATCAGGGCGAACGCCAGATAGAGGTGACCTCGATCAAGAAGCAGAAGGTCAAGGTCATCAACAAGATCGTCAACTCGGTATCCGACGTCCCGACGGAAGAGGTCGTCGCCTACCTCAAGAAATGCTACGAGGCCACCGCCTCGGTCGATCCGCGCATCGTCCGCGTCCAGGACGTCTTATCCACCTCGCGCAAGAAGGTGGAGATCTGGACCGCCGAGGGAGCGGAGGGAAAACTCAGCGAAAAGACCGAGGAGAGGACCCGCATCGCGATGATCGCGGTCGCCGCGGGCGAGGATGGGAAGATCGAGACTTCATACAAGGGCCCGGGCCGATATGAAGGCTGGGATTACTTCACCAAGGAGCTCGATTACCTTGCAAAAGCCAAGCAAGTCGGCGAAAAAGCCATCATGATGCTGACCGCGAAGGAATGCCCTTCCGGCGAATACACCGTGGTGATCGCCAACGGCTGGGGCGGCGTCTTGTTCCACGAAGCCTGCGGGCATCCGCTTGAGGCGAGCGCCACTTCAAGGAACCTCTCTTGCTTCTCCGGCAAGATCGGGGAGCCGATCGCCTCGCCGATCGTCTCGGCCTATGATGACGGCACGATCCCCAACGAATGGGGCTCGAGCGACATCGACGACGAAGGCGTACCGACCAAGAAGAACATGCTGATCAAAGACGGCATCTGCGTCGGCTATATGGTCGATAAGGCCAACGGCCGCCGCCTTGGGATGGAACCCAATGGCTCCTCCAGGCGCCAGAACTACCGTTATTGCCCGACCTCCAGGATGTCCAACACCTACATCGCCGCGGGCAAAGACGACCCCGCCGATATCATCAAGGACACGAAGCTAGGGATCTACGTCGCCGACTTCGGCGGCGGATCGGTCGAGCCGACCACCGGCGAATTCAACTTCTCCGCGAGCGAAGCCTACATCATCCGCGACGGCAAGATCGCCGAACCGGTCAAGGGCTGCACCCTAATCGGCAAGGGACATGAGATCCTATTCAACATCGATAGGGTCGGAAATGACTGCGAATTAGGGCAAGGCATGTGCGGCGCGTCGTCGGGATCGATCCCGGTCAACGTCGGCCAGCCGACCATCCGCATCAGCAAGATCACCGTCGGCGGCAGGGGAGGAAAGCTAGAATGAACATCCAGAAATTCTTTGAGCTCGCCAAGGCGAAAGGCATCGAGGAGAGCCAGATCCAGATCGGGACCAGCAAATCCATCTCCATCAAGCTGTTCCACCACGAGATCGACAAATACACCATCTCCGAGTCGCGGAGCGTGAAGGCCTGCGGCATCTATAACGGAAAGTTCGGCTCCGCGACCACCCAGAAGGTCGGGCCCGATGCGTTCGAATTCCTCGTCGACCAGATCATCCTGGCCGCGAGCTATTCGGAAAAACCGAACGAGATCGGCATCTTCAAGGGGTCGGAGCGTTACCATAAGCGCGACCTCTA
>JAILKX010000111.1 GCA_024693415.1 Bacilli bacterium | reverse complement strand
GGGCGATTCAATGCGAAATATCTACTAATTTCGTATCGGTTTTCTCTTTGCATAAACGCGCGCACGGGTTACAATTACGCGAGAGCACAACTATGGATAAGCCACTCGTATGCATGGAAATCAGCTCCGGCGCCATCAGGATGGTCGTCGGGCATGAGATGAATGGGGCCCCGATCGCCCTTTACACCAAGGAGATCAAGATCCCCGGGATGTTCAAAGACGGGGAGCTCGTCGACGAGAACGCCGCGATCAAGGCGCTCGCGAGCTTCCATAACATCGTCGATGAGCAGGAGAAGCTCCAGCTGAACATCACCCGCATCAACATCGTCCTCCCTTCCGTCGGCCTGCAGGTCTATCAGAACGACAAGACCACCAACGTCATCGCGATGAACAACCAGATCGAGAAGATCGATATCTCTAACGTCGTCTCATTGGTCCGCAAGGAGACCGTCCCCGGCGGAAATCAGATCGTCGACATCATCCCCGACGAATACGTGCTCGACACCGGCGAGAGGTTCTCGAACCCGCCGCTAGGCAACCGCTCGAAATCGCTCACCATCAAGGCGAAGATCCACGCTTTGCCTTCCCGCACCGCCCAATTATGGGGCAATCTGACCTCGAAAGCGGGGTACCGCGTCAACAAGAGCTGCGTCTCGGCCTATTGCGCCGCGACCCTCTTCAAGACCTACAAGGACCTTCCCCAGAACTATATTTTGGTCGATATCGGCGAGCACATCACCGATGTCTCGCTCATCGGCGGGGGAACCCCCTATGCCTGCGGCTCCTTCTACGAGGGCGGCCGCGATCTGACCGAGGAGATCGCCGACGGGTTCGGCGTTTCCTTCGAGGAGGCCGAGCGGGTGAAGATCCGCTACGGCTATGAGCCGAAGAAGATGAAGTTCAACCCGCCCGTGGTCGAGGGCCGCGACGGCGCCGACCGCACCTCGCCCTTCTTCCAGAAGGACCTCAACAACGTCATCACGGCGTTCTTTGAGAATTACGGCGGATTGCTCGCCAATTCCGTCGATTCGCTGCTTGCGAGGTACCAGGGCAAATTCGACACCCTCCCGATCATCGTGACCGGCGGGGGAAGCCTGCTCAGGGGATTGCCCGCGTTCCTGCGCGCCATCTTCCCCAAGCGCGAATCGATCATCGCCGCGCCGCGCACAATCGGCGCGCGCAACCCTGCCTACGTGAACGTGCTTGGGCTACTATTGGCCTCGAGCAAATACACGGGCAGCCTAGAGGACAATTACCGTGGCATGACCACCGTCTCCCGCGTCGGCGGCGCCGGTCAGAAGAAACAAGGCGGAAAGCGCAAGGACGAATCCGCCGAGGAAGACGCGCTCTAAAGGAGGACACTCGACATGGCAAACTTTGGCATGGATCTAGATAACTTCGAGCCCGTCGCGCGAATCGTCGTCATCGGCGTCGGCGGCGCGGGCAACAATGCGGTCAACCGCATGATGGACGAGCACATCGACAACGTCGAGTTCTACGTCCTGAACACCGATAAGCAGGCCCTCGCCACCTCGAAGGCTCCCAACCGCATCGTCATCGGCGAGCAAGTCACCGAAGGCCTTGGGGCCGGCGGAGACCCGGAGGTCGGCAAAGAGGCCGCCATCCAATCCACCGACGAGATCCGCTCGATCGTCCGCGGGGCCAACATGGTCTTCATCGCGGCCGGCATGGGCGGTGGCACCGGAACCGGCGCTTCCCCGATCGTCGCGCAGATCGCCCGCGAAGAGGGCGCTTTGACCATCGCGATCGTCACCCGTCCCTTCACCTTCGAAGGGAAGACCAGGATCGCCAATTCCGTCTCCGGCTTAAGCGAGCTCAAGGACGCCGTCGATTCGATCATCATCGTTTCCAATGACAAATTGCTGATGGCGAGCGGACTCGTTCCGATCTCGCAGGCATTCCAGGAATCCGACCGCGTCTTGGCCCAATCCGTCAAGACCGTGACCGACCTGATCCTATTGCCCGCCATCATCAACCTCGACTTCGCCGACGTGAAGTCCACCTTGAAGAATTCGGGCATCGCCCTCATCGGATTCGGCATGGGCAACGGCCCGAGCAAAGCTGAGGACGCGGCGGAGAACGCCATCAACTCGCCGCTGCTCGAAGCCTCGATTTCCGGCGCCAGGCGCGCTATTTGCGCGGTCACCTGCGGCGTGAACGTCTCTCTTTACGAGGCTGAGGAATGCGTCAACCGCATCATTGAGCAGGCCGGCAGCGCCATCGACATCAAATTTGGCGTCTCGATCAACGACCAGCTCGACGACACGATCTTCGTCTCGGTCATCGCCGCCGACTTCACCGAGGAATACGACTTCACCTCCATCCCGCAGTTCATCCATCCGCGCCGCGAGAGCATCGGCGCTGGCGTTGACGAAGCGCGCAAAAAAGCGGTGGACCACGACGAAGGCGAAATCGGCGCAAAGGAAGAGGAGGATTCCCTCTCCAACACAATCCTTCCGGACTTCCTCAAAGGACGTCTCGGAGATTAATTCGGGATTATGTCAATGCACCGGTTCGTTCCGGTGCATTTTTATAGCAGTGTACCAATAATTTGCAAAATGGCGTCCGCGCTTTTGCATTATGGAAATCGCGGACTAGAATAGGGGAGGCGGAACGCTTCCGCCCAAAAAGAAAGGAGGACCAAACATGAAGAAAGACATCCAGCTTTCGAGCGAAGACGTCATCGATCTCACGCCCGAAGAATTGAACGCCTGGGACATCAAAGTCATCCCATTTCTTTGCGAAGACGCATCCACGCCCCTTGCGGATTTGCATAAGAAGCTTGCCGAGACCGGCGAGCCGATGCTCGTCTCTGCGCCGAAGGTCGCCCAGTTCGAAGAGCATTTCTACGACCTTCTTTCCGATGCGGAGCACATCATCCATTTCTCGGCTTCCTCCTACCTGTCCGCCGGCTATAATAGCGCTGTCGTCGCTAGCCACGAGAACAGTAACATCACCGTCATCGACACCCATGGAAATTCAGGGGCCATCGCGCTTTTGGCCTTCTATGCCCGCGATTTGATCTCAATGGGATACGGGTATAAGGAAATCGTTGCTTTGCTGCTTGAACGGCGCGACAGGATCGAGCGCTCCTTCCTTTGCGAAAGCATCGCCGTCCTCGGCGCCTACAGGATGATCCCCAAGAAATCATTATTCGCCGCAAAGCTCTTCAAGACCCGCGCCGAATTCGTCTATGGGACGGAAGGGGAACTGCGCTTTGGCAAGAGGTATCACGGCTC
>JAILKX010000099.1 GCA_024693415.1 Bacilli bacterium | reverse complement strand
CAGGGAATCCCCCTGCTTCCCGACCGCCGAAAGGCTATTGAGGATGCTCAAGTTCTTCATCGACATGGATGACGAATGGGTCCCGAGCAACTCCTTGATGAGGGAGTTCATCGGTGGCTCCTGCTACGCCGACGTATAATCCCCGACCATATCCCAAGGACGCGACCTTCCCCTCGCGTCCTTTCCTTTTACCCTGGGCGTCGCCCGAGATGAACGCGAGCGGTCTGCGGGGTGACCGTGCCTAACCCCCACCAAAAAGAGGACATTTCACGGAATCCGTGGGGGACATGTATGCGAATTCAAAGAAAACGGCCGCCGCATGGGCGACCAAATCGACTTATTCTTCGGCAGGGGCTTCCTGCGGGGGCTCGCTTTTTTTGGGGCGCTTCTGGTTCAGGCGGGCCAAGCGGGTCTTCTCGAAGTCGTAGCAGAACTTGAGCTCGCCGAAATAGAGCTTGCGCATGTTCTGGTAGCGCGATTTCTCGTCTTCGCTCACGGTCGCCATATAAAGCGAGGCGAAGATGCTCTCGAGGCGGAAGAAGGATTCGTAGAGGTTCAATAAGGTCACCGAGAAGAAAAAGTTCTTCCTGGAATAGATAAGCAGCGGCGAGCTATGCGCGATTTCGGATGACATCTCGTAGACCTTCGAATAGTTGCTTAATCCTGCGACGCGCTCGACGCCGTCGCGGAAATTGAACTTGAAGTTCTCGATTTTCATGACGTCAGGCACGCCCAAAAGCCACCCGTATTCGATGTAGCGCTTCATGTCTTTGGACTTCAGGCCGATCGCTTTCATGCCGTCCTTGATCTCGACGAACACCGCATCGGTCTCCTCTTTCGTGGGGATGCCGCCGCGGAAGGCGATGCCGTAACGGATATGCTTCAGGTATCTTTCGATGACGGGCTGGCCGTATTTCACGATGACCTGGAGGATGCATTCGTTCTCGTGGAGGGTGCGCCAGGTCGAGAAGGCCTCGGTCTCGAATCCCGCTTCGAGGAGGGTCGAGACGCATTTGGCCATCTGGAAGCCCTTGTTCATGATGTCGACGATGAGCGTGGTCTTCGGATCGCCCTGCTTGTAGCGCGAAAGCATGCCCAAGATGAAGTTCAGGAACAGATCGATCGTGGACATGGATGGATTAAAGCGTGAGGTGAGGGTGCCCATCCGATAGGCCAGGTGCTCATTGGTGAAGTATTTGTCGACCGCGATCGAGCCGATGAGAGGCATATAATTCTCGTCGCTTCCGAAGTCGCCCTTGGCGAAATCGGGATGGCCGGCGAGGTAAAGGGAATGCTCATTGACGAGGTACTGGGTGAGCTGAAGCGGGTTCACGCCCATCTGGGCGATGGCCGGGTTCTCGCCGCGGAGGTCCACCACGCCTTCGATCGCGAAGCGGAAAAGGCGATATAGGAAATCGTAGTTCAAAGCCTCGGGGACCTTCATCTCCTTCAGCAAGGCGCAATATCTCTGATAATCCTGTTCGTTTTCCATTTCGTTGACATTATAGACCGAATAAGCCCGCATTTGGGAGCCAAATGGCACAAATGGCAACCTTTGCTTGCAAAATCGGCCGACCGAAGCGTTATGCCAAAGACTCAGCACCCCTGCCACAGCCGCGAATTCGCATACACGTCCTCCACGGATTGCCGATTAGGCGATATTTGACGGTGGGTGAGGCGGCCACCCCGACAGCCTTGCAGGCTCGGGCGGCGCTCAAAAGAAAGCCCCGAGGGTAAGTCGGGGCCAAGGGGAGGTATATATATCCTTATTATATATAAGGGTTATTTCTTGTGATGGGGCTTGAAGGCTTTGGTGGCCTTGACGGCTTCGAGCCATCCTTCGTAGAGCTCATCCACTTCTTCCTGCGCCATCTCGGGCTTATAGCATTTGGAGACGGTGTGGTTCGCGGAGATGTCGGATTTGGATTTCCAGAACCCGCATCCTAGCCCCGCGAAGTAGGCCGCGCCTAAGGCGGTGGTCTCTAAGCAGGCGGGGAGATGGACTTCGCACTGGAGGATATCGGACTGGAACTGCATCATGAGGGCGTTCGCGGAGGCGCCTCCGTCGACCCTTAAGGCCTTTAGATCCAGATGGGCTTCGCGCTTCATGGTCTCGATGACGTCTTTTGATTGATAGGCGACCGAATATAGTGCGGCCCTAGTGATGTTATGGCGGTCGGCGCCTCTAGTTAATCCAAATATCGCGCCTCTGGCTTCATCATCCCACCAGGGGGTGCCTAAGCCGACGAAGGCGGGGACGAAGTAGACGCCTGCGGTGTCGGGGCGTTTCCTCGCGTACATCTCGGAATCGATGCTGTCCTCGAACCACCTCGTCTCATCGCGGAGCCATTGGACGATGGCGCCTCCGATGAAGACCGAGCCCTCTAAGGCATAGGTGGTCACCCCGTTTTCGCGCCAGGCGACGGTGGTGAGGAGGCCTTCCTTGGAGATTAAGGGCTTGCTTCCGATGTTCATGAGCATGAAGCAGCCGGTGCCGTAGGTGTTCTTCGAATCGCCTTCCTTGAAGCAGCACTGGCCGAATAAGGCAGCCTGCTGGTCGCCGGCGACCCCATTGATGTGGACGTTGCCGCTGAAGAAGGTGGCTTCGCCATAATCGCTCGAATTGTCTTTGACTTCTGGGAGCATGCACATCGGGATGTTCCAGATGTCGCAGAGGGACTTGTCCCACTTCATGTCGAAGATGTTGAAGAGCATCGTGCGGCTCGCGTTGCTCACGTCGGTCATGTGGGATGCGCCTTTGGTCATCTTGTAGATGAGCCAGGAGTCGATCGTGCCGAACAATAGCTCGCCTTTTTCCGCGCGGGCTTGGCCGTTATCGATGTGGTCCAAGATGTAGCGGACCTTCGAGGCCGAGAAGTACGGGTTCATGCGGAGGCCGGTCTTCGACTGGATGAAGTCCATCTTGTCGAGGCGTTCGTCGCATAGCTCCTGGGTTTGCTTGGACTGCCAGACGATCGCGTTGCAGACCGCCTTGCCGCTAGCTTTCTCCCAGACGACGGTCGTTTCGCGCTGATTGGTGATGCCGATCGAGGCGACTTCGTCCATGCTGGCCCCGCTTACGACCAAGAGCTCGTTGATGACGTCGATGACGCTGATCCAGACCTTGTCGGCATTGACCTCGACCCAGCCGGGCTTCGGGTAAATGCAGTCGAGGGGGCGCTGCGCCTTGAAGAGTTCCTCGCCTTTTTCGTTAAACAAAATGGCACGGGTCGAGGTCGTGCCTTGGTCAATGGCCAAGATGTATTTTCTCATAGGGCAATTATAACCCTATTCGCATACATGGGGTTAACGGAATTAACAAAAACGGGCAAGTGGATGCCCGTTTAGTTACGTTCTTTGTAAAAACGCTCAATATCTTCGATTTCCTTGATGACGCCTTCGCTTAGGACCTCGCAGGATGTCGGGGTGATCAATAGGTCGTCCTCGATCCTCACCCCGATCCCTAGCTCCTTGATGTATAGGCCCGGCTCATCCGAGATGATGTTCCCGGCCTCTAGAGGAGCGGTCCTATCCCCTGGGTCATGGGTGTCCAAGCCGATATGGTGGGACACGCTGTGGAAGAAGTAATTGGAGATGTCTTCCTTCCTGCTGATGATGCCCTTGGCGAGGCATTCGCTGGCGAGGAATTCCTTGGTGAGGCTATTGAGCTCGGCGATCGTGACGCCCGGGCGGGCGAAGTTGGCGACCGCCTTATTGCAATCCAATACGATTTTGTAGATGGTGCGCTGCATATCGTTGAATTCGCCAGACGCGGGGATCGTGCGGCTGATGTCGGCGCAGTAATAGCCGTGCCTTGCCCCGAGGTCCATGAGGACGAGCTCATCGTCCCCCACCACCCCTAAGGGCTTCGGATAATGGAGGGTGGTCGCATGGATCCCGCTTGCCATGATCGTGTTGAACGATAACCCCTGGTAGCCGGATTCGTCGTTGATGGTGTGCAGGAAGGTATCCGCGAGCTCATATTCCTTGACGCCGGGCCTCGCTTGGGCCATGACGGATAAGATGCCCATGCGGGTGTGCTCGATCGCCTCGCGGAATTCATCGACCTCCGCCTTCGATTTGACGAGGCGCAGCTTCACGATGATCGGATAGATGTCCTCGACCGCGATGCCTTGGTAGATGCGGGTCAGGTTATCGCGGTAATCGTGGGTCGAGGTCTGCTCGGCGATCTTAAGCTCGGCCTCGAGGTCGAGGTAGACGGTCTTGATGTCGCCGAAATCGCTGAAGGAGCCCGAGAGGGCGCTATCGACGCGGGCGTTGAGGGCGCTATTGAATAAAACATTTTTGATGCCGGAGATGTCCTTGGCTTCGCCGGTCTGGATCCGCTTGCCGTACCACCTTTCCTTGGCGGGGTCAAACGGCGGGATCAGCAAAAATTCGCGGTGCTCCCCCTCGGAATTGAGGAGCAACAGGGAGCAATCCTCC
>JAILKX010000096.1 GCA_024693415.1 Bacilli bacterium | reverse complement strand
GAAAAACCCGAAGAAGAAACTCCGCGCGCCAACATGCTTGAGGCCAGTTACCTCGCTGGGGTGAGTTTTACCCGAGCCTATGTCGGATATGTCCATGCGCTCGCCCACGCCCTCGGGGGAACTTTCCACGTAAGCCATGGTTATGCCAACGCGATCCTGCTTCCGATTGTGCTTGCTTCCTACGGAAAATCAGCCTATAAGAGACTCGCAAGGCTTTCCGATGCCATCAAATTGACCGACGCATCCAAGACCGATGAGGAGAAGGCGAAGAGCTTCATCCTCCACATCGAGAAGATGAATAGGGCGATGGGAATCCCCAAATCATTTGGCGGCATATACCAGGAGAAGGACATCCCCGCGATGGCGGACCACGCCTTCAAAGAAGCCAACCCGTTCTACCCCGTCCCCAAGATCCTCGGGCGGGAGGAACTTGCCAACATCCTTAAGGAGGCAATGTGATGATTGAGGTCAAACCATGCTCAAAGGGATCTTTGTTCCGGCTGAGCAACGAAAGTGGGACCGCCTTGACGCTCGCAAGCTACGGCGCCGGGGCCAGGAGGTTTGAGTGCTTCGGACGCGACATGCTCGTCGCCCCGATGGACGACGACGATTATTTCGATGAGGGGTTCCTCTTCGGCAAATGCGTCGGGCCGTTCCTCGGGCGCATCGACAAAGGGGAGATCTGCGGATACGACCTCGGCGTCGATATGGACGGGTATTCCCTCCATTCGGGGAAATTGAGCTTCGCATTCCGCGAATGGAAAGCGATCCCCGGCGAGGACGGAAATAGCATCAGATTCATTCTCGACGCAGAAGAGGTGCCGGGCAGAATGCCAGCCATCCACGTCGAGGTCGAATACCGCCTCGAGGACTACGGATACACCGCGAAAGCGACCGCAATCCCCGCAAAACCCTATCCGCTCAACATCGCCTTCCACCCTTACTTCAATCTCGGATATGGGCCGGAAGGGATCCTCGAGCACACGCTCTGCTTCAAGGCGGACAAGGTGTCGAGATACGACCCCCGCATGGTGCCGATCGGCGAAAAAGAGGTCACCCCTGTATTAGATTTCTCTTCACCGAAGCCCATCGGGCGCGATATCCTTAACGAAGAGATCGCCATACCCCCATTCGGGGGATATGACCATTGCTACCTCGGGGTCCATTGGCCAGTGGTCCTCGAAGGGCATGGGTTCCGGCTCACCCTGGAAGCGAACCGCGATTGCCTGCAGGTCTATTCATTGAACGTCGAGGAGGTCGGCACCAAGCTATTCCACGAGCTGCCGATCAGCCTCCACGTCGGAATCGCCCTCGAGGCGGTCAACAATCCGATCAAGATCAAAGATACCCTCTACGACGCGGGCAATCCCTACGTCACCGAGGAAAGGATAACCATCGAAAGGAAATAACCATGAAAAACGAACGCGTATCCAAAGAACTCTTCTTCGATAATTTCGGCGATGCGGCGACCGAGACGATGTTCAGCCACGGCAGGCTCGAAATCCTTGGCAACCACACCGACCATAACCACGGCTTAAGCCTCGTCGCCGCCGCAAGCATCGGCATCACCGCGACGTTCGCTAAGCGCGACGATGGATTCATCCGCTTCAAGAGCGACGGCTATCCGATGATCGACCTCGACCTGAGCGACCTCGAGATCCGCGAGCAGGAGAAGGGGACCTCCGCCGGTATCGTCCGCGGCGTCTGCCGCAGGATGAAGGAGCTAGGCTACAACATCGGCAAAGGCTTCTCGGCCGCCGCCGCAAGCGACATCTTCCCCGGCGCCGGCGTCTCTAGCTCCGCCTGCTTCGAATCGCTGATCGTCGGGATCTTGTCCCACCTCTATAACGAAGACAAGGTGAGCCCGCTTGAGATGGCGAAGATCGGCCAGTACGCCGAGAACGTCTATTTCGGCAAGCCCTGCGGCATCTTGGACCAGATCGGCACTTCCTTCGGCGGGCTTTGCTACGTCGATTTCAAAGACCCGAACAACCCGGTCGTCGAGCCGCTTCCCTTCCCGTTCCACTTCGACGTCGTCCTCATCAATACCGGCGGAAGCCATGCGAACCTCACCCCCTATTACGCCTCGATCCCCCAGGATATGAAGGAAGTGGCGCAGGCGGTGTTCGGCAAGGAATACCTCCGCGAGGTGAACCCCTCCGACTTCATGGCGGGCATCGCCCGTCCGACGGTTGGGGTCTCCGAGCGCGCCAAACTACGCGCCCAGCACTTCTTCGACGAGAACCTCCGCGTCCTCTCCGCCCGCAAGGCGATCTTCGATAACGACCCCCTGTCCTTCCTCGATGCGGTCATCAAGAGCCAATTCTCCTCCAAGGTGTTCCTCGCGAACACCATGGTCCCCGATCAATACGCCGGCTCGCCGCAGGAATGCGTCGACCTCGCCTCCCCCTATGCCGAAGGCGGCGCCGTCCGCATCATGGGCGGCGGATTCGCCGGCAGCTGCATCGCCTTCATCCCGCGCAACGCCACCGCCCGCTTCATCACCAAGATGGAGAAGGTCTACGGAAGGGGCAACGTCCTCAAGATGGAAATGCCCGAAGGCGGCCCCCGCGTCATCTGAATTTGAATACACGTCCCTCACGGATTTATGAAAATACGGCCAGCCACCCTCATATCGGTAGAGACCGGGAACCTGCTCTATTTCGTCCCGATGGTCCTCCTTTTGGGCACGCTGATCCTGTTGCTGCGCATTTGCCGGAAGAAGGGGAGGGATTGGACCGAGAAGTTCATCGAGATCATGTACTGGGTGAATTTCGCGGGCCATTTCCTGAAGCAGTTCGTCCCGAGCTACATCGCGGCCTGGCCGCTTGGCCTAGCCCGCAGCACGCCGGAGAACTTCTGCGCGATCTACGTGATGGCCGCCCCGTTCCTGTTCAAGTTCTCAAAGGACTATGGGCGCGATTACCTATGCTACGTCGGCATCGTCTCGGCGGTTCTTGTCTACATATTCCCCACGGGAGCGTGGGGCAGGGACCTCGCGGAATACGGCAATCTATTCGAGGTGGGGCGTTTTTATTTTTGCCACGCGCCGCTATTGCTCGGCGGGGTGTTGATGCTCGCCCGCGGGGTGCACAAGGTCGATTACCGCCGCGTCCCCTGGGTCGCGCTGATGCTTATGGGCGCGCTTGGCGTCACATACCTCAACAACGTCCTGACCAATGCCGTCCTATACCATTACGATTGGACGATGCTCCTAGACCGGAGCGCCCCCGAATTCAATTCCTCTTTCCAGCAAGGGCCCGGAACATGGCTTGACCCGTACATCGGCGGGATATACGATTATCTTATCCCGTTCGTTCAGACGTTCCGTATAGACGGAACCCTCTATTTCACCCCCGTTCTTTATTTGGTCCCGTTCGCCTATCCGCTCGCTTTGCTCATCGGATACGCGTTCTGCATCCCGCTCGACCATGAGCGGATGGCGCAGGACCATAACGCGGGGAGGGCGCGCCGCCGCCTCGCGAAGATCGAAAAGGATATTATGGCTAAGGAGGCCAATGTCGAAATATGAAGAAAATCTCTCGCCGCACCGCCGGAATCCTGATGGCGGTATCCTCCCTTCCATCCCGCCATGGCTGCGGGACGTTCGGGGCAAGCGCCTACCGCTTCGTCGATTACTGCGCCGAGGCGGGGTTCCATCTGTGGCAGCTTTTGCCGCTTAACCCGCTTGGCTATGGCAATTCGCCCTATCAGCCCTATAGCTCGATGGCGTTCGACGACATCTACCTCGATCTCGACATCCTGATCGAGGAAGGCCTGCTCAAAGAGGCCCCCTCTTTCCGCGAGGACGCCGAGAAGGTCGATTTCCAAGCCTCCTCCGCCTACCGCCTTCCCTATCTCAAGGAAGCGTTTAGGAACGCCAAGGAAAAAGGCTTCAAGCCCGAACGGTTCCTCAAGAAGAACCCCTGGGCCAAGGTCTGGGGCTACTTCATGCTCAACAAGAGGAGGTACCCGACCTCTTGGGATGCTTGGCCGAAAGAGGTCAAGGAATGGATCAATGGGCCCCACAGGATCAAGAAAGAGGACCTCGAGGACTTCGAATTCGAGATCTGGCTCCAGGAGGAGCTCCTCAAGCAATTCAGCGCCCTCCGCGCCTATTGCCACAAGAAGGGCGTGCTCCTAATGGGCGACCTGCCCTTCTATAGCGGCTTCGATTCCGCCGACGTCTATGGCAACCAGGACCAGTTCCGCCTCCACAAGATCAACCGCAAGCCGACCGTCGTCGCCGGCGTGCCCCCGGATTATTTCTCTCCGACCGGCCAGAGGTGGGGCAACCCGATCTACGACTGGAAGAAGCTGAAGCAGGAGAACTATTCCTACCTCATCGACCGCATCGCCTTCACCTCGAGGATGTACGATCTGGTCCGCCTCGACCACTTCCGCGCCTTCGACACCTATTACGTGATCCCCGCCTATTGCCCGACCGCGATGGTCGGCAAATGGGTCGTGGCCCCCGGCAAGAAGTTCTTCAAGAC
>JAILKX010000046.1 GCA_024693415.1 Bacilli bacterium | reverse complement strand
TTGTCGTTCGTGACGTCGAGCTTATCGAACTTATGGATGTTGCCGGGATGGGCTTGGGAATAGGGGGTGCTGTATTTGCCTAGCAGCTTGAAGAATGGGCGCTTGGCCCCATGCGGGGTCCAGAGCATGTTCTCCGCGCTTACGAAGTCGCGGTAGCTCAGGTAATAGTCATCCTCGTTGAGCGGGGTCGGCGAGCAGGCTTGCCACATCTTGGAGGCGAGCTTGACCTGCTCGTCATCGGTCAAGATGCATTTGGATAATTTCTGGTAGGTGCCTCTTCTTTTCGCGAAGACCTTGTCGAGGATCGCCTCGAAGAAGCCGTGGGACCAGGAATAGTAGCCCGAAAGGCCGCCATGCTCATCGATGCCGGAGCGGTAGAAGATATAGGCATGCATGATGCGGTCGACGCAGTAATGCATGAATAGGCCGTCTAGGAATGCGAACAATAGGTCGGGGGTATCGCTTTGCTTGGCGTATTCCGCCATCTTGAGGTAGGTCTCGGCGACATCGAGGCGATGCATCGCGTGGCCGAAGCCCTGCACCTTCTTCTTGTTCTCCCTCTTGATCCAGGGGATGGTGCCGTAGGCCATGAAGGTGTCGGGGCCTTGGGAGCCGAGGTTCACAAGCTTCTGGTAGGGCTTATCCTCTTCGGGGATCGCCTTGAGGGCGAAGGTGTAATGGGTGAGGATCGCGGGCATCAGTCGTCTCCGGCGCCTAAGCCTTCGAGGCCCTTGGCGTTAGCGACCTTGTGGGCCTTGATGTTCTTGACGAAGAGGAACACGACGAAGGAGATCGAGGAGCAGATGAGGGCGTAGATCGGGAGGACGGACCATTCGATGTTCTCGTTCCTGAGCAGCAAACCGAGGAGGATCGGGGTGATGGTCTGGGCGGCCATGGACGCCATATAGTAGTAGCCGGTGAACTGGCCGACTTTCTTCTTGGAGCAGAGCTCGACGACCATCGGGAAGGAATTGAGATGGACGAGCGACATGCCGAATCCCTTGATGCCCCAGACGAGGTAGAGGTAGAGCGGGAAGGAATAGTAGCCGGTCTTTTCGTCGAAGGCGCCTTTGCCGATCGCGAACTGGAAGATGATCCAGGAGATATAGCCAAGGATCGCTAGCATCAAACCGGAGGAGATCGTCCACTTGCGGCCGATCTTGTCGGCGATGAAGCCGCCAGCGGCGAAGCCGATGACCGAGCCGACGCCGCCGATGAGGGTCATGATCATGTTGCCGGAGCTCTTGGCGCCGAGGAAAGCACGGGAATAGTTGAGCATGAAGGTCGCGACGCCGTTGTCGGACATGAACCAGAAGAACTCGGCCGCGAGGATGAGGATGAGCATGATGAAGTTGGCCTTGGACATCGGCTTCTCGTCATCGTCTTCGACGCTGTCGGCGACGGCTGCCTGCTTTTCGCCTTCGGCCAGCTCATCGGCAAGCTCGACGGCGAGTTCGTTCTCGCGGATCGTGAAGATCAATACGACGGCGGAGATAACCATCAGGACGGAAGCGACGAGGAAGGGTCCAACGATCGCCCAAACATTGCCTTTGGCCCAGGTTTCCTTTCCGTCGCCGAGGTAATCGGTCAAAACGAAGACCATGCCGACGAGGGTAGCGAACGCGCCGCCGATGTAACCCATGATGTTGATGATGCCGTTGGCTTTGGAGCGGAGCGGCTTCGGGGTGAGGTCAGGCATAAGGGCGACGGCCGGGTTGCGGTACATCATCGCGAAGATGAGGACGATCGCCATCATGACGATCATGCCGACGTAGTTATTGAAATGGAAGAACAGCGGGACGAAGGGGAAGGCGATCGCGCAGACGAAGGTGCCGACTAAGATATAGGGCATCCTCTTTCCGAGCTTTGTGTGCGTCTTGTCTGATAATTTTCCGAAGATCGGCATCAGGATCAAGGCCGCGAGGTTATCGAGCGCCATCATGACGCCGACGAGGTATTGGACATCCTCGGACTTGGTGGCGCCGGTCATCTCCATGAACGCCTCCTGCAACAGGGTCGGGCACCAAACGTCATAGACCTGCCAGAGAAGGAGGATTCCGAAGAAGGCGAACCCGATGATGAAGGTCCGCTTCATGTTCAACTTCAAAGGGATAGAGTTTTTCTGTTCCATATACGTATATCTCCGCTGATGTGTAAATGGTAACGCCTCAAAGCGCGGAAAACAAAGGATAATTTATCCTTAAAGGATACTGCGCCGACATTGCGCATACGCATGTATTAATATATAGAAGGAAACCCAAAACATTGCCTTAGGTGACAAAAATAGGATAATAAGCGAGTTATGTTATTTGTCTACGCCCTGATTATTTCCATTGCCTCAGCGGCCCTGATCCTTGGGGTCACCGTCGTTTTGCGCGTGATCAGGAAGCAGGACCTGATGCCGAAAGATACGGCGCTCTCGCTATCTTTCGACGCAGGCGTCAATTATCTTTTGGATATCGTCATCTTGGCGTTTGTCTACGGTTTGTTCGAACGGCATAGCGACTGGAACGTGAGCGCCGGGCTCATCGCCGCGGCGATCGTCGTCTTCGCTATAAGGCCCCACCGCTTCATCTGGAGTTTGCTGCATCGCGAAGAAGGCGCCCCTAAGAAACACCGCAACCTCTTGATCCAGTTAGGGATTCTCTTCGCCTGCCTTTTGAGCGAGACCTTGATCTTCAACGCGGCGAACTACGGCGGCCCCGAATCGGCGGAAGACGCATACACGTCCTCGATGTTTTCCAAAACCACGGGCGAAGCGCAGGAAGACGGGACCATCGTGTTAGGCAATGGGCGGTACGTGATTCTGCCCTCCGTGAGCTTTGCGGAGATCTCGAACATCTATATCGACTCGGCATATCAAAACTGCGAGATGACGGCGAGCGTCGACTACAAAAACGGCACCAAGTGGACAAATATCGTCTCCAAAACCATCAATCCGGCCTATGAAAGCGACCGCACCTTGAAATTCGTCGCCCCCGCAGGCGTTAGCGAAGGCGAGCTTCGCGTCGTGTTCTTCTTCCCGTCGAACCGCGCCGGGTATCCCACCTCCATCAAACTGAATTCGATCAAGACCAATGTCGGGAATCTATTCTCATTCTCTTTGCTTCGCTTTATTGCCCTAGTTGCCTTAACCGAGGGGCTAACTGTCATCCTCTTCCACAAAAAGAGGGAGGACGTGGATGAATTAACGCCCGAAAACACCGTGAAGCGGTTCGTGATCGGCTCCTCGATCGTCTGCGGGGCGATCATGGCGGCGTTCCTCATCATGGCGTTCACCTTGAAGGACATGTTCTTCACCGTCTATCCCTTTACAGAGGCCGAATTGGGGACCAATTTCCCAGCCAGCGGCTCGACGAACCCATTCATCTACTACAACCTCTTCGACGCGTTCATGAAAGGACAGGTCCACTTAGACGTTGTGCCTGACCCAGTACTTGAGACCATCGATCCCTATAGTCCGGCCGCAAGGCGAACCGCGGGAGCCTACTTCCTTTGGGATACCGTCTACTATGGCGGCAAATATTTCGTCTATTTCGGTGCGAGCCCCGTGATTCTTGTGATGTTCCCGATCTATTGGATCACCCATTTGGTGCCTAATGGCATCTTCATTCAGCTATTTGGATGCATCCTTTATGCGTATGGGTTCTGCTTATTGGGCGCCGCAGGCTACAAGGCGTTCGGCAAGAACCTTCGGGTCCGCCAATTGGTGACATTGGTGGTCATGGTCTTGCTTGGTTCATTGTTCCTGGAGCTCGTTTCTTGGCGGACCACCGACTGGAAATACATGATCCCCTACATCTATTCGATCGGCAGCGCCGCCTATTTCGTCGCGTTCACCCTATTCGCCTACGCAAGCGAGAAGCGCCGCATCCTGAATTTGGCGGCAGCGGGCCTGTTCTTCGTGATCATCGTCGCGTCTCGCGCCACGATGGCCGTAATCGTGCTTCCTTGCATCCCCCTCTATATCAAAATGCTCGTCCGCGGTGAGAAAAAGCTTTCGAAGCGCTTCATCGATTTCGCCCCGATGGCTGGGATCTTGATAGCGGGCGCCATCGTGCTTTGCGCCTATAACTATGTTAGGTTTGGCTCCATCACGGACTTCGGCAGCGCCTATCAGCTCACGATCGCCGATTGTCGGAAGTTCCACCTTAACGGGGTCGCTTTCCTCGCCGGATTCGACTATTACTACCTGCCCTTCCCCACTTTTGACTCCATCTTCCCCTACGTCGATGTCGGCTTATCCGATTATGGCCTAGAAAACATTCATCCCTATAACGTCGGAACCGTGGGCCTATTCGCCTCGCCGATCCTTTGGGTTTCGATCGCCGCCCCCGCGTTCTTAACCAAATCCGACGGATGGGAGAAGAAGGCTTTCTATATCGCGGGCCTCTTCCCGCCCTACATCCTTTCCGTCGTTTGCTCCGCCTATGCCGGCTTCTGCATCCGCTATGCAACCGAGATCTTCGGGGCCGCCGGAATCATTGCTTTACTTGGCGCAATCCTCGGCGCTTCCCGCTTCAAGGAGGGCAAAAAACCTGCAAAAGCCTACTGGACGTTCCTCTTGGCGGCCGGCGTCTTCTCCGCCTTCATCAACGTTTCGCTGATGACGAATTCCTTCTCTCCGCTCAAATCCGGCGACCTATTCGGCTTCAGGGTATGGATTGAACAAATGTTCAACGGAGTAGTAAAATAATTCGCTTATGAGTTTCGCAGCCATCGCAGACAAGATTGACGCTTTGTGGGCAAAGCACCCCAAGCTCCAGCATTTCTTCCGCAGCCGCTGGAGGTTCGCGCTTTACCTGCCGCTGCTTTTCGTCGCCCTCTTCGCGATCCACTTCATCTTCGCCTATTCCGCCACCCCCTATTCCGGGACTTCCCAAGGCTGGAGGAGCGAAGGCGCCAAAACCGCTTTCTACGTCTGCTTTGCGATTTTCTATGTCCTCGTCGTCCTGCGCCTCGTCTTCCTTGGCCTCATCAAGAGGCTGAACGCGAAGCACATCGCCTTCGCGTTCGTTTTGATCTCGGCTGGCATCCTCATCAACTTCTCGTTCTACCGCTACATGAACTACACCGGCTTCAAGCACGACTGGGGCATGAGCTACTACAAGGCCTCGAACAACGACCTGAATGGCCACTTCGGCTTGATCTATGACATCTTCAATAACGGCAGGATCCCCGATCCCGACCTCAACAAGGGCCAATACTACCAGCCGAAGATGTGGCACGGCATCATGGCCTTATGGATGAATATCAGCAAAATATTCATACACGCCCCCGCTGAAAACGCCCTCGTCCCCGTCGTCGGCGAGGCGTTCCCGCTCTACACCTACCACGAATACGCGCTCCTTGAGTCCTGCCGCATCATCATCAATTTCTATGGCATCCTCACCCTCTATTTCCTCTATCGCATCTACGTGAGGATCTTCGAAGGCGGGCCAAAGCTTGCCATCTCCTCGGCCTTCATCGCCCTCACCCCGGTCTTCTGGTACGTGCCCTTCTATGGCAATAACGACTCCATGTCCTTCGCCTTTGCCCTCATGGGACTATTGTTCGCCCTCGAATACCGCAGGACACACAAGATCAGCGACATCGTCTTATGCGCCGTCGGGATCGGATGCGGGATGATGTGCAAGCTCTCAAGCGCCATGGTCGCCTTCCCGGTCGCCTTCATCTTCCTACTCGAGCTCATCAAGGTCTTCAAAGCCCGCCCGAAGGGACAATCCTTCTGGACGCCCGAGATGAAGAAGTTTGCGATCCAAATCGCCGTATTCGCCGCGGTCGTCTTCCCGCTAGGCCTCGGCTGGCACCTCTACAACAAAGTGGTCTTCGGCGAGCCGATCGGCTACGTCTATGACCTCGAATGGCATACCGGGACGTTCCGCCAGAACTTCATGCACCTCGATAGCAATGTCTATTCGCCCTGGGCCCGCTTCTTCACCTTCCCCTCGAGCGACCTCTACTACAGCATGTTCAACCTCCGCTACTGCAAGACCTACGAATACCTAGCCGACGGCTCCAAGTGGTGGATCTCCAAATGGGGCGAGCAGGACTACAACGTCTGGACCGCCTTCCTCAAGACCTCGCTTTGGGGCGAGACCTCCTATAGCCTTTCCGGCACGGGGCTCTTCTTCGCGACGATGGCCTACCACACCTACATCATCCTCGGATGCCTGTTCCTGTTCATGGCCGCGATATACCTCGGCAGAACATTCCTAAGCGACAAAGCCAACAAGGAGCTCTTCATCCTGATGGCCATCATCGCCCTGACCACCGGCTTCTCCTACGCCTATTTCTGCGCGAAATACCCCGTCGGCTGCTCGAGCAACGCGCGCTACGCCTTATTGCTCTTCATCCCGATCCAGGCGACCCTCTCCTCCGGCATCGTCGACTTCGCGACCGCGATCGAAAACCGCGTCAAAGAGAAGAAATCGCAAAGGAAATGACGCGCATACGCGCCCGCCTTAAATTGAATTCGATACATCAAGGACTATAATACCCACATGCCAAATTCCGAAACCAAACCCAAAATGCTGCAATCCGGCCAGCTCATGGAGATCGTCCGCTTCCTCGTCATCGGGGTCGTCGCGACCATCGCCGACGCCGGCACCCGCCTCGTCGTCTCCTACTTCATGAAGGACGCCAACGAATACCTGACCACCGGCATCTCCGTCATCGCCGGCTTCGTCGTCGGGGTCATCGTGAACTACATCTTCTCGATCCTCTGGGTGTTTCAGAACGTCAAGGACAAGAACGCGGCCAAGACCCAATCGAAGTTCTGGCTGTTCGTCCTATTGGGCTTCATCGGATTGCTGTTCCATGAGGTCCTGAATTACGGATGCGGCGCTTTGTTTAACCTTGCCGGCATCTCGCTTACGCAAGGGCAGGCTAGCGTTTTGGCCACCATCAAGGACGGCACCTGGGCGTTCCTATGGTCATTAGACTTCTGGATGTGGTTCCTCGTCTTCTGCGTCGGAACCCTCATCGTCTTAGTGTGGAATTACTGGAGCAGGAAGAAATGGATCTTCATCGCCCCGAAGGAAGGAGAAGAAACCAATGAGTGAAAAGAAAATCTGCCTCATCATCGGCGCAGGCCCCGCGGGTTTGACCGCGGCCTATGAATTGCTTAAGCATCCCGAGGCCAATATCCATCCGATCATCTTGGAGGAATCCGACATGATCGGCGGCATCTCCAAGACCTTGGAGTATAAGGGCAACCGCATCGACATCGGCGGCCACCGCTTCTTCTCGAAGTCGGATGAGGTCATGAACCTCTGGAAGGAGATCATGCCCCTGCAAGGCGCCCCCGCCCAGGACGATCTTCTTCTAGAAAGGACCGTCCCCCTCGCCGAGAACGGACCCGATCCCGAGAAGGAAGATAGGGTGATGCTAAATAGGAACAGGGTCTCCCGCATCCTCTATCTCCACAAGTTCTTCGATTACCCGATCTCCATAAAGCCCGCGACCTTCCGCAACATGGGCTTCGCCCGAACCTGGAAAGCCGGCTGGGGCTACATCGGGTCCGCCATCCACAAGAGGAAAGAGGATTCCCTCGCCGACTTCTACATCAACCGCTTCGGCAAGCCCCTCTATGAGATGTTCTTCGAGGACTACACCGAGAAGGTCTGGGGCCGCAACCCCTCCGAGATCTCCCCCGATTGGGGCGCCCAGCGCGTCAAAGGGCTCTCATTATGGAAGGCCTTCACCTCCTTCGTCACCAAGCCCTTCCGCAAGAATTCCAAGAAGACCGAGACGAGCCTCATCGAATCGTTCTACTACCCGAAGAAAGGACCTGGCCAGCTTTACGAAGAGATGGCGGCCCTCATCCAAGAGATGGGAGGCGAGATCCGCTTCAACTCCAAGGTCACGGGCGTGAACCTCAAGGATAACCACGTCGAGTCGCTCGTCATCAACGGAAGCGAGACCCTCAAAGGCGACTACTTCGTCTCCTCGATGCCGTTAAAGGACCTCTACGAGGCCTTCGGCAAGGGCAACGTCCCCGATGAGCCCTATGAAGTCGCGACCCATCTCCTCTATCGCGACTTCATCACCGTAGGCGTATTGGTCAATAAGCTCAAGATCGAGAACAAGACCAAGATCAAGACGGTCAGTAACATCGTCCCCGACACCTGGATCTACGTCCAGGAGAGGGAAGTCAAATTAGGCCGCCTCCAGATCTTCAACAACTGGTCCCCCTACATGGTCAAAGACCTCGAGCACACCGTCTGGATCGGCATGGAATACTTCGCCACCGAAGGCGACGAGCTCTGGGAGATGGACAAGGATAAGTTCATCGAGATGGCCTTAAACGAGCTCACCTCCATAAGTGTCATCGACCGCGAAGACGTCCTAGACGCTACCCAAATCAAAATCAAGAAAGCCTACCCCGCCTACTTCGATTCCTACAAGGACATCGATAAGGTCCAGGAGCACTTGATCGGCATCGATAACCTCTTCTGCGTCGGCAGGAACGGCCAGCATAGGTACAACAACATGGACCACTCCATGCTAACCGCCATCGACGCCGTCAAATGCATCGTCGATCCCTCTTCCTTCAACAGGGCCGACATCTGGAAGGTCAACACCGAGACCTCCTACCATGAGTCCAAGGAAGAGAAGAAGGAAGAATCATCCCAAAAGGCTTAATAACGATCATCCTCAAGAGCATCCCCTAACCCGGATGCTCTTTTCTATCGCTTGCCACTGGGCGGCGCCCAGCCATAATCCCCAATGGCTGGGGTGCCCCTCCCGGTCAAGACCCAAATCGCCGTTATTGCGGCCAAACTATGTCCGCCAAAAAACCGAATCCGCGGGGGACATGTATGCGAATTCGGCTGAAATGGAACGAGGTTCGAGGCGCCTACCCCGACAGCTGTGAGGCAGCTCGGGCAGGGCCCAGCGGGCCTAATCGAAGAGGTCGGATTTGTCGAAGATATCGTTCAGGCAGGCGGTGATTTCGGTGACGACTTTGTCGAAGCGGCCGGTATACCAGGGATCCTCTATCTCATCGATGCTTGGGGATAGATAAAAGATGGGCTTTAGGATGAGTTTGTGGTCGTTCAGCATGTAGTTCAGGTAACGGATGTTCTCATCATCCATATAGAACACCATGTCGGAGGAGTCGTAATCCCTTTGGGTGATCTGGGTGGCATGATGCCTATCTAACGGGATGTTCCGGCGGAGCAATTCGCGCTTCATCGGGGGATAGATGTCGTTGCCGATCTCCTCGCGTGAGGTGGCGCGGGATTCGATGATAAAATGGTTGAGGATCCCTTTCTTCCTCAAGAAGTCCTTGCAGATGTATTCCGCGGCGACGGAGCGGCAGATGTTGCCGTGGCAGACAAAGATGATTTTCTTCATAACGGGTTAAGTTTATCCGATTCGGCGCGGGAAAGTCCATTCAGGGCATCGAATACGGCATCGCAGGTTTCTTCAAAAGAAACAAACTTCGCATATTCGTATTCCCATCTATAGCTAGCCCACTGCTTATTCATTGCCTCGTTAGCGCGAATCGTTTCCAATATTCTGCGCCAATCATTCAATATTGGCTCGGTGTTCCTCTTTGTAGCTGTAGCAAATAGCGCACGCCTAAAAAGTCCCAATTAACCCGGGTTTTCCCAAGATGTAGCAAGGCATAAACATCATAATAATCCCTCATTCTGGTGTTGAGGTCTCCACGGCTTATTATGGTCTCAATCTTCTCAGCCAAAATCGTTTCCAAATTGTATGCCTTGATAGGTATCGAACGATCTTCAAACATCAATTGATAGCCATAGGTCGTTTCGCACGGCGTAATGATATCGCCAGTAGTGATATCCAGTTTCAAAGGTGCGCGAATCGTTCCAAATTCGGCCTCAAGTCCAACTCGATAACCCTCATAATCGTTATGTTCATGGATGTTGTCGATTTCTTTGATATGAAACGAGAAACCATCATGAAGCGAAACTGCACATATCTTTTCGATCATTGATTCAACCGATTTCATCGTTAATGGATAGCCCTTAATGGTTGTATCCATATCCATGGTGGCCCGGGAATCAATTCCAACCATAGACGCTATCAATAAGCCTCCTTTGAGGATAATCGCATCGCAAAAAATCGATTTAGAAATTCTTTCGAGAAATCTTTCGAGCAGGTAATTTTGCAATATAAGTTGAGGCGAAAGGCCCTTTTTCTTTGCCAAGTTCTTTACGTAGGCTTTGAGCTGCATAGAGTTCTTCATAGGAGCACTTCCAGATAATTCCGGACTCTATGCTCGACCTTCAGCTGCTTTGAATATTCGGATAGCAGAGGCAGATTCTTATCCGCCCTTTTCGCATAGCGCTTGAACGCCTCACTGATCAATTGGATATCTTCATGGCCACGGCCTCGAAGGATGTCGCAAAGAGTCTTTTCCATATTATAACAGCGAACTTCGTGCCCGCCGTCCGTACTGACGTAAATAATGCCGCTTTTATAAATATGATCAATTGCAGCCTTGCAAATAATTTTAGAAGCCTTGGGGTTCGATAGATTGTAAGTGCTTGGGAAGGTCATCGTGAATTGATTTGGAGTCCTGTCTGTCAAGCCCAGAAGATACAATGCGGATCCATGCGAAAACACACCTTTCCCATAAACCGTTTGCGCATCATAGAAGCCGTCGCTCAAAATCCCTGGCAACGTATATACTCCCCGGCATGACTTATCCAAATATCCGCGATTCGTCATATAGCCAAGGAGAGCCCTCGAAAGCCGCGCCTCCGTGACCATCGCGGAGGTGACGACGCCATTATTGGCTCTCGCCATATCGAGAACCTTTTCCACTTTCGACATTTCTGAATCTACTCTATAAACTTTCACGCCTATAATTCTAATGTAATTAAGCGTATTTGTTAATATATATCCTTTGCCATAATTACTATTCCCGTAGATAATATGCGCATGAACAAAAGATTGAATGCGATTACAACGCTTGCGATAGATATCCTGATCGTCGTTTTCGTGACCATGTCGACGGTGGTTCTCTATTTCGGATCCGATGGGGTTTTGGCCGCGGGCGGGCCTGCCCTATTCAAATTCTTCACGACCGATTCGAATGTGCTGCTCGGCATATGCGCGCTGATCAATATCCCGCTTGACGCGATGGTGCTTCTAGGCAAAAGGGAGCGCATCTCCAAGATCTATAACATCATCTTCCACGTCGGGAACGTCTCCACAAGCGTCACCTTATTGACCGTCATCTTCTTCCTTGGGCCGACGATGGGCTATCAGGCGATGTATGTGGGCATGGTCCTATTCATGCACCTCATCAATCCGCTTCTGGGATTGGTCCGCTATATCGTATTCGGCGGGCATATCGAGGAATTCTCCTGGCAGCAATCCTTCTTCGGCATCATCCCGATGTTCGTTTACGGCATCTTCTACGTCATCAACGTCGTCGTCCATAACGGATACGGCGTCTACGATTACGACTGGTATGGATTCGGGGCCGGCGGTCCGGTCGGGGCGGCGATCTCATTCATCGTGATGCTTCTAGCGACCGCGGCGATCTGCATCGGCATCTACTTCGCTAGAGTCGGCGTCAGCAAGCTGCTCAAAAAGAGCGAAAACGAATAAGGGGTCCAACGGATTGATAAAAGCGCCAGGCGGAATCGCTTGGCGCTTTATCGTTATGCTGAATCGGATCAGAGGCTCCCGTAGGCTTCGAGGAACTCGGCGAAGGTGAGCTCGCCGACGGTCTTGCCGCTGCCGCTAGGATCGGGTTTGGAGAGAACTGAGGTGTCGCTTAAGGTGATGAAGCCATCATTGACGAGGTCGCCGATCGAGGCTTTGTTCACGTTCCTGGTGACGTTATCGGTCAACTGATCCATATCGTCGCAGAGGAGGTAGGAGGTGTTGAAGGTGCCGGTCGAATCGATGAGCATGTACTTCCAGATCGCCACGGCGTTGTCTTCGGTATGGTCGACGCCATCGGGCCAGATGTCGCCGGAGAAGACGTCGACGATCTTGATCTGAGTGACCTTGTCAGGCAGGTTGCCGATCGTCGTATCCTCGGGAAGGGATTCGAAGATCGAGTTGCTGCTCGTGTCGTACATGTCGGAGATCTTGACGTCGTTGATGTCGTCCGCGAT
>JAILKX010000223.1 GCA_024693415.1 Bacilli bacterium | reverse complement strand
GATCCCAAAATGAATGACATCAAGAAGAACCTCCCCATCTATATCCGAATCGTCGAAGGAGCGAAAGACGCTATCCTGAACGGCCAATTCCCCGAAGGATCCCAAATCCCCTCGACCACCAACATCTCCAAGCTCTACAAGATCAACGTGGCCACGGTCAACAAAGCCTTCAACGTCCTCGTAAGCGAAGGCCTCATCTACAAGAAAAGGGGCATCGGCATGTTCGTCTCCGAAGGAGCCACGCAGAAGCTCATCGCTGAACGCAAAGCGGCGTTCAAGGACAATTACGTCAAAGCCACCCTCATCGAAGCCAAACGCCTGAACATCGACATCCCCGACCTTCAAAAGATCGTGGAAGAAACCTACTCCGAAATGAACTCCTAAGGCCCTTGGGCGGCGCCAGAGCTAAGCTCCCCTTTAGCTCTGGGTGCCCCTCCCGGTCAAGACCCAAATCGCCTAAACATAAGCCAAACTAAGCCCCCCGTAAAACCTAAATCCGTTGAGGACATGTATGCGAATTTTACCGAGTTTGCACAAGGTTTGATCCACGTGCCCACGAATGGCCGGGCCATGGGTTTCTTTTTGCGGGTGCAGTATAATGATGGAGAAGCAGGGGAATGATATGGAATACAAAGAATTTCTGGACAAACTGAATGCCGGAGAGATCGTCGAGGCGCATTTTAAGATCGACGGCTATGGGCATTATGGCCACTGCAAATTCACCTATACCCCAAACAACACCGGCGACGAGGATAATCTATTCCTTCCTTTGATCGAACTGACCAAAACGAAAGATGGTTCGGAGTGGTGCAGGTTCCATAAGAGATTCGACGGGTCCCATAAGATATTCGCGATCAAGAGGATGAACTATACGCTGGAAGCCATTTGGAAGAGGGTGGTGTTCTGCTATATCCGTTATGTCGACGGTAAAGAAGAAGGCACGCCCGACCCCGTATATCGATAATCAGGCAAACGAAAACGCTCTCACGTCCCCCGCGGATGCGTTCTATTGGGTCATTTGTTTGCTGCGCTTTTCTTTATCGCCTTCTTGTTTTTGTACATGTTTTTGTCGGCGCGGTTGAAGGCGTCTTCGACGTTGTTGTCAACTTTGGGGTCATAGGTGGCCACGCCGATGGCGGCGGTGATCTTATGCCCTTTCTCGGATGCGGGAAGCCTTGCCATTGCCGCCTTGAAATTGCGTATCAAAGACGGGGCGCGGTCGGCCTGTTCGTCCTCGCAGATGATGACGAATTCATCTCCCCCGATACGGTAGAAGGTTGAGTCGGAGAAGGACTCCTTGATGACGTTGCCGAGCGCGACGATCGCCTTGTCGCCTTCTTCGTGGCCCATCGTGTCGTTTGTGAGTTTAAGATCGTTCAGGTCGATCATGATGACGGAGAACCTCGTCTTGCCTTCCTTGATTTTGGCGTTCAATTCCTCTTCACGCTCGAAATAGGCCCTCTTATTTCCGATGCCGGTCATCGCGTCGATGTCGGCGAGGTGCCTCATTTCGTCGACTTTCCGTTGGGCGCCCACGAGGTCCACGATGTAATGGTTCAATTCCCCCTCCATTTTCTTCATTGAATTGGAGAGGTCTTCGATCTCGTCCATCGTGTGGATTTCGACCTTGCTGAATTTGTTCAGCTCTCCATCCGTTCCGGCGGTGTATTCGTTGGCGACTTTGGTCAGCTTCCTGATCGGTCGGATAATGGCGACGAGGACCGAGAAATAGCCGATTATGGTGGCCGCGATCGCTAACGCTCCGAGGATGAGGGCCAACTTTCTGGTTTCGGTTTGCTCTTTGGCGATGATTTCATCCATCGATAGCTCAACCATCGCGAACGCCACCACGTTGTTATTCTCGTCGAAGATAGGGCGGCCCACGCTTACGAGATGGCCATATTCAGGCGTATCGGTCACCTCGGGCGCAAACCCTTCCTCAAGATGCTCGGTGATGCTCATGTCGCTTTCGGTGAACTCATCGAAGCTTCCAGGAAGGCACCTATCTTCGATCGGCGAATCGTCGACGAGGTATATCAGGCGTTTCTCATCGAAATCGGCATAGCTGATGTAAATGTATTTCGCGTCGTTCTTGGAATGGAATTCCTCGGTTTGCTTCAAAAGGCGCGCGTATTCCTCGGATTCGACGATGTCGCTGTAATTGGCGAGGTAGGCCTCCCATTCGGGGTTGCCCCATTCGGAGTTGCTGACCTTCTTCTCTTCGGGGATGGTCGCGTAGCGTTCCTGAACCTTCGATGCGATGGATTTGACGTCATCGAGATTCAGATACAGACCGTAGGTGTCCGCGACTTCGGTGGAATGCTGGATGTAGTGGCTGCGGGTGATGTTGACTAAGGTCGAGGTCGAGAAAACGACGGCGACGACGCTGACGATCGCGACCGAAGCGGCTAAGATCAATAACGTTTTGAGCCATAAGGGAAATCTGTTTTTCTTCTGCATGGCGTCCCTCCCTAGAAAAACAAAAGTCGGCGCAAGCTCGTTGCACCGACAAAAAGGCTTGGATGTGTGTGCAACTGGCTGTCTAATTTCTTAGACCCTATAGCTTTGCGTCGCCGGATCGCTCCGGGTTTGCCAACACAAATTATAAAGCGGCTAGTCTAATATGCAATTATTTCGCAATTTAAACGATTTAAGTTTGTCCGCGTGTACCATTATAATTCCTTCATCATGAATAACGCCCACTATCAAAAAGTCCTGAAGGCCATCGATGGCCACGCCGAGCTGCTCGTCGTCAGCAAATACCATTCCGTTGAGGAAGCGATGGAATATTACGCTTTGGGCGTCCGCCATTTTGGGGAGAACAGGATGCAGGAGCTGTTACCTAAGGTCGAGGCGATGCCGAAGGATATCGCATGGCATTTCCTTGGGCACCTGCAGACGGACAAGGTCAAGAAGGTCGTCCCCGCAGTCAGCATGATCCAGTCGCTCGACTCCATCGCGCTCGCGGATAAAATAGAATCTGTTTGCGCGCGCATTGGAAAGAATATGCCCTGCCTCATCGAACTCCTTTTGGCGGAGGATGAGGGCAAGAAGACCGGTTTATCCTCGGATGAACTGGACGCGTTGATGGAGCACTGCGCCCAATTGCCTCACATTGAGGTGAAGGGAATCATGGTGATGGGGCCAAACGTCGATGATGTAGACCAAATCCGTGCGACGTTCCAAAAAGGCTATCGCATATTCAAAGGCCTTCAAGGGCGTTACCCGAATGTCTCCGTCTACAGCGCAGGTATGTCGGACGATTTTGAAATCGCCTTGGAAGAAGGCTCGACTCAGGTAAGGATCGGCAGCTATTTATTCTGATTCAGCGGGGGCGTGCATGCGTTTTCGAACATCGCTCTAATGAATTCGATCCTTTGTTTGACCATCTTCTGGGTGGTTGGAGCTTTGAATTTGGTGTCGTAGCCGTGCATCGTCCCTTTTGTTTCGTGAAGGATGGACTCCACGCCGGCCTCCTTCAATAACGAATGGTAAAGCACGCCATCGTCATGGAGGCAATCGAATTCCGCCACCTCGATATAGGCGGGCGGCATCTTGGTTAGATCGCCATATTCGACCGGCGAGTTGATGTAGGGCGGGAATTCCTTGTTTTCAGGATTGGTGTAGGAGTGACTGTTTTTCGAGCGCGAGGAATTCCACATCGGGGTATCCGTGTATTTTCTGTTGGATTCCGAGTCGCCGCGTTTATCGAGCCAGGGATATATGAGGAGCTGGAATAGCGGTTTCCAATCCTTCCCCTCCTCCTGGGCCTGCAGGATTGCGGAGACGCAGATGGTTGCGCCCGCGCTATCGCCTGTGAGGGCAATCTTATTGGGGTCGATTCCCAAATCCGTGGCATGCGTGTATGCATATTCGAGCGCTTTGTACCCTTCTTCCTGGGGAAAGGGAAAGGGATATTTGGGCGCGAGGTTATATTTCACATAGATCACCTTGCACCGGCACTTCAAAGCGTATGCGAGGGCGAGCTTATAGTGGCTTGAGCTTGCCTCAAAGACGAAACCGCCTCCATGGACGAAGATCAAAGCAGGCAGATTCTTTTCTTCCAGTAGCTCCTTTGGCGTGAGCAGGTAGAGGCTGAATTCTTCGTCCTGTTTCCCTTTTATGACGATGCTCTCCGCCTTTGCGCACCTGTTCTTTAGGAAGAAACGAGGGACCCGCATCGCTTTTTGGGCGAATTTGATAAAGCGCTTTCCCGATGGGGCGCAAAATTTGTTAAAAGGGAAGAATTCTTTCGATATAGGATACTTTTTTGCCATGAAAGTATTATGAATTCAATACAAAGATATTGCGAGTGTCCAAATTCATTCTTTTTCTTTCTCCGCGGTTATTCTATTCTATTCGCAAGGAGGATTAATCATGGATACTCAAAACATCGTTCGCTTCTTGCTGACCTTCTTCTTGGGGCCCATCGGAAGCATCATCATCAACCATTCTTCCCTCAAACCCGAGGGATGGACTTCCCGCAGCTGGCTCTACCTGTTGCTCGGCATCGTCACCTTTGGCATTTATGATTTCGTTGCCGCCGTCTGCAACCTCATCTTTGATGGCAGCAAAGAAAAGAACATCGGCTACAAGAAAGACTAATTCTTTCCAAGGCAAACCAAGCGGCCCAAGCGGTCGCTTTTTTATATTCAAATGGCCAATTTGGCCCCTAGAAGCCCCGCTAAGCGTCGAAAGGCATGCCTAGGGACTTACCTCCCTTAAAACAAAAACGCTTCTTAGAATGGCTTCTAGGGGCCTAGGGATGGGTGGCGTCCCATTATCTCGCCGAGGCTTGCCGCGCCTGCTCCGATGGCTTTCCTAACGGGCAGGGGATAGGAAAACCGTGGGGGACGTGCATTCATTTTAGGTGAAAAAAGGCCCGGCCGATGCCGAGCCTTTACCCGCTTAAGGACAATTAGTCCTGAAGCTCAGCGCGATGCTTGAAGCAGGCGACGAGGAATAGGATTCCGAGGGCGAGCTCGAGACCGTTGAGGATCATCGTGTTCAAGGCGACGCCCGATCCGAATCCGGAGAAGAAATTGAAACCGGTTCCGATGAGGGATAGGATGGCCATGACGATGCAGAACAGACCCCATTTGCCCTTCAAGGCAAAGAGGAATCCGCCGACGATCTCCAGGACGTTCAGGATGTTCGCGATCACGAACACCACAATGGTGGTGATGATTGCGATGTTGACGGCCAAGGTGACTTGGTCGCCGCTAAGTCCTTGTTCGGCTGCGGCTTGCTCCGCGGCGGTCCTGACGCCGGCGAGGCCAAGCGCGAAGAACACGATGGCAAGGACGAGCAGGGCTGCGGAGACGATGGAGACGATCAGGATGATGTTCGCCCAAATGGACCTCTTACTATTGGTGCTTCCCATATTGTTTTTGCTCCTTTCGGCATGATTATGGACACACTTTTCCAAAAATGCAAAATCATTAATTTCGTCTATGGAAACTTTGGTTTTTATTGACCCTTTTTGCCACTTGTGTCCTAGAGGACCGACTGAATATTTTTACTTTTGGTTAATAGTGTTAAAATCTTAAGCGCTTTTTATGTCAACAATCGGGGAAAGCATGGAAGAGAAACAGCATCCAAAAACGAAAAAAGGGCTCTCGCTCAAGGTTATTGGATGGGCTATTGCCGTGGTTGCTTTCGCTTTGTCCGCGGCGATGGTCGTGTCGCTTTACTTCCTAAGCGGCACCTACAGGAAGGTCATGGAGGCCACCGAGGAATACGTCAGTTGGAAGGATACTGCCCAGGATATGCAGATCGGTTCCGATGAATTGACGAACCAGGTCAGGTCTTTCGTCGTCACCGAAGACCCCAAGTACATGGACGGCTATTTCGAGGAATCGAAGAGCAACCGCCGTCAGAATTCCTTGGCCCTCATCAAGCAGTACCTCGACGGAACCGAGATCTATGAGCATCTCCAAACCTCCCTCAACACCTCTATCGCGCTCATGGATGATGAATACTATGCCATGCGGCTCGTAGTCGAGGTCATCGACATGGACCTCAATAGCGAACGCGTCCCAAGCGAAGTCAGGGGCGTCGTCTTAAGCGAGGCGGATGCCGCTTTGTCCAACGACGGGAAGAGGGACCTTGCCGAGAATATCGTCTATGGCGAGAAATACGCATCCTACAAAGCGACCATTCTCGGCGGCGTCGCCGATGCGGTGAACGCCCTCGACAAAATGCTCTCCAACGAGATGAACGACGCCTCGAGTCAGCTGCAGCGGATCATCATCCTCCAGCACGCCTTGATCCTCACCAACGTCATCTTCGTCGCCGCCGTCATCCTATTGATGTACGTCTATGTCCTTCATCCAGTCATGGCCGCGATCGATTGCCTGGTCGACAACCGCAACGTCAGGGTCCATGGCTTCCGCGAATACCGTTACATCGCCGAAACCTACAACCGGGTCCGCGAGCAGAACGATGAGCAGAATATAAAGCTCGTCTATGAAGCCGAGCACGACAAGCTCACCACCCTCTATAACCGCACCGGCTACGACTCGATCTTCCAGCGCATCGACCTGGCCCATTGCCTTTTCATCCTCCTCGACGTCGATAAGTTCAAAGATGTCAACGACGAATACGGCCACGCCGTAGGCGACAAGGTCCTCAAGAAGGTCAGCGACTCGATGAAGGAATACTTCCCCGAAGAGACCTCCCACGTCTTCCGCATTGGCGGAGACGAATTCTCCATCATCATGGAAAACTTCGACGCCTCCAAGGCGAATGAGATCGTCAAGCGCTGCGAGAAGCTGAACGCATCGCTCCGCGCCGCGAGCAAGCAGGCGAAGATATCCCTCTCGATCGGCATGGCGGTCGGCAATGCCCTCGACACCACCGACACCCTCTTCAGGAAGGCCGACAACGCCCTCTACGAAGTAAAGAACAACGGCAGGGGCAAAGTCATCCTCTACGACGAATCCGCGAACTGATTTCTTCCGTCGGCCAAACGCCGGCGGTTTTTTGAACGAAAAGCGAGTTTGCGCTGCATTAAGCTTATTCGCTTTATAGTGAATGCTTATTGAAGATATTCCTTGTATAATAAGTTCAATATGAAGTACGTAGGGGTGTGCGCGTGCCTGACATCGCCAAGGCTTGAACATATTAGGGGGATCCTCAAAGGCCGTTTCGAGGTCTTGGAGGCCCACAATCAAGACGAAACTATGGAATTGCTCGAAAAGTCGTTCGATGACCTCGAGCTTTTGATTTTGGATAACCCCTCCAGCGCCTCCTGCGTTCGAGACGTCATCGAATGCATCGCCAAGAAGAACACCTACATGTTCGGCCTCCCGGTTTTGATCTGGACCGACCCCGAGCACATGGTGGGCGACGACGAATACCTCCGCGATCCGGTCGCGGGCCTCGTCTCGACCGCCGATAGTGAGAAAACCATCCTGACGAGGATCGAAAACGCGATAAAACTTTGCAATTCGCGGAGTTTTGATGACTTTTCCTCCATGCTGACCGCCCTCCCGTCGCTCATATACCTCAAGGACAATCAGGGAAGATATGCCTTCTGCTCCCAGAATTGGCACCACATCATGACCAAGGGTTCCTCCTATCGCGGCAAGACCGATTTCGACATCCGCAAGGATAAGGCCAACGCCGAGATCGCCTACCGCGCCGACATGAAGGTCGTCGAAACCGGCCAAGGCATGAATTACCTCATCAAGGAATGCGATGAGACCGGCACCGACTACCTCCAAATCATCAAGGAGCCGCTCAAGGACGCCGACGGCCACGTCAAGGGCATCATCGCGATCGTCAATAACGTCACCAAGGAAGAGACGATGCGCCAGGAGCTCCGCGAGAAATCCATCACCGACCAATTGGCCGGCGTCTATAACCGCGTCTATTTCGATGAGCTTACCCGCACCGTGACCCTGCCGCTTCCGACCACCATCATCTCGGCCGACTGCGACGACCTCAAGGGCATCAACGACCGCTATGGCCACTCCGCCGGCGACCAGTACATCAATTACGCCAAGGAAGCGCTGCAAAAAGCCCTGCCCGAAGGATCGCACCTATTCAGGATGGGCGGAGACGAATTCCTCGCAGTCATCCCGAGCGCCGACAAGAAATTGGCCAAGGAGCTCGTCGAGAGGATCTATCAGGAAGCCCTGAGCTTCAAAAACGAACGCTTCGCCTTGGGCATCTCCGTCGGCAGCTACACGATGACCGACCCCGAGGTCTCCGTCGAAAGTGCCGTCTCCTTAAGCGACAAGGCGATGTACCGCGCCAAGAAGGCCCACAAGCGCGCCAAGCGCAAGAAAGCCGCCAAGAACTGAACGTCAATCAAGCCAGCATAGCCGCTGGTTTTTTTGAAATCCGCGCGACCCATGCATAGGAATTCCTATGAATCGCGCCCGCTTAAGCGCGAGATTTCCATGGACATTTTCTGTCACTTTTGCCCCTCTACTTGAAGTTAAGTTAAAAAAGATGGACACCCCTATTTGCCCCTCCTAGAATGGGCTTATCCTGGAGGGGATCCATCATGAAAAGCAAACTCTTACTCGCATTAGCATCATCGGCCCTGCTCGTCGCCTGCGGCTCAGGCTCGGGAACGGCCTATACTTCCGGCTCGACCGCCGCCAATTCGGCGTCCGGCCAGACCTCCGCCGTCTCGGTCAGCGAAGACAGCGTCACCTCCGAGTTCTCGCTCGTCGATGAAAGCGGCAACGCCATCTCCGCCTCTTCCGGCGTCTACAGCATCACCGCCGCCGGTACCTATACCGCTTCCGGCAAGCTCTCCGGCCAGATCTATGTCAACGCGGCAGACGCAGAAGTCGAATTGGACCTCGACGGCGTCTCGATCTCGAATTCGAGCGTTTCCCCGATCTTCGTCGAGACCTGCGCCGACTTCGACCTCAAGGTCAAAAGCGGCACCACCAACTACATCTACGATAACCGCACCACGGATTATTCCGAGACCACCGACGAATCCGTCGGCACCGCCGCGATCTACGTCGCCGACGGCGACCTCAAGATCAAAGGCACCGGCACCCTTTCCATCGTCTCGCTCGCCAATAGCGGCATCCACGGCAAGGACAACGTGACCGTCAAGAACGTCACCATGCTCGTCAAGGCCGTCAATAACGGCATCAAGGGCAACGATAAAGTCACGGTCGAAGAGAATCCGACATTGGGCATCGTCGCGGGCAATAACGGCATCCGCACCTCCAATAGCGAGGTCGGCACCAATGCCCAGCACGGCTACGTCTACATCAATGGCGGCGCCATCACGATCAATTCCTATGGCGATGGCATCGACGCCGCCTATGCGGTCGAATTCGGCACCTCCACCGACGACGATGGCAACACCTGCGCCCCGACCGTCGACATCTACACCAACATCTATTCGTCCTATTCCTATAGCGCAGTCACCTCTAGCTCCCGCAAATCGGCATACGCCGGCCCCGGCGGCAACCAAGGCGGCGGAAACCAAGACGGCGGCAACCAAGGCGGCGGCGGATTCGACGGCGGCGGAATGACCGGCGGATCCTCAGCCGAGAAGGCGGATGAATCCGCGAAGGCCATCAAGGCCCCGGAAGCCATCAACATCGCCGCCGGCGACATCTTCTGCTACACCTACGATGATTGCATCCACACCAACGGGGACGATACCCTCGATTCTGGCGCCACTCCATCGGCCCAAATCAACGTCACCGGCGGAACCCTGAACCTCAAGGCCTCCGACGACGCCCTCCATGCCGACGGCACCCTCACGATCTCCGGCGGCACCATCAACGTCGCCGAAAGCCATGAAGGCGTGGAAGCCAACACCCTGAACATCAAAGGCGGCGAAACCACCGTCTACGCCTCTGATGACGGCCTCAATGCCTCGAGCCAGCTCAATATCTCCGGCGGCCGCGTCGACGTCAATATGTCCGCTTCCGGCGACGTCGACGGCATCGACTCAAACGGCTCCATCACCATCTCCGGCGGCACCGTCATCACCCGCGGCCCCGCAAGCGACATGTCCGGCGCGATCGATGCGGATGGCAACGTCTCCATCAAAGGCGGAGCCGTCGTCATCATCGGCTATTGCCCAACCATCTCCTCGTCCTTGACCAAGACCACTACGAGCTCCGGCCTCTCTAGCGGCTCCCACACCGTCACCTTCGGCTCCACGAGCTTCTCCTACTCGAACGCCTACACCTACAGTGGCTCCGCCTACGTCTTCGCTAGCTCCACCGCCACCATCAGCTGATAGACAATCATCACCATCCTAAGCCCGACCTAACCCCTCGGGCTTTTTTGCTGCGCACCAACGGGTCCCGCCATTCATGGGTGGGCGCGCTTAACCTCGTGCAAATTTCGCCGAATTCGCATATACGTCCCCAACGGATTCGGATTTTTTGGCGGACATAGTTTGGCCGCAATAACGGCGATTTTGGTCTTGACCGGGAGGGGCACCCTGAGCTAAGGGGAGCTTAGCTCCGGCGCCGCCCGGGGATAAGGAAAAGCGACCATCGGGAAGTAATGGTCGCTTGGTATAGGGTGAGGATGATGGAAAGACTATTCCGCTTCAATCTCTTTGATGAGGAGCTCATTGCCTTGCTTCAGGACCGTGTGGTCACTGTGGCATTTGGGGCAGATCTTGGCGTACTGGATCGTGTCGTATACCTCGCCGCAGTCGAGGCAGGAGGTATAGGCGTGGATCGGCTCGATCTTGAGCTTCGAGCCTTGGAAGACTTCGTCTTTCTTGGTGAACCAATCCCAGGCGTCGGTCAGGTAGTGGGGGACGACCCCGGATACCGTGCCCACGCTTAAGGTGACTGAGTAGACCTTCTTGACGGGGTTGTCTTTGAAGAACTCGTTCAGCGTGTCGATGATGTTGGAGATGATGGAGAGCTCGTGCATTTACTGTTGGGCGGAGGCTTGCTTCTTGGCGGCCTTCTTGGTCTGGCGCTTATGCTTCTTGATGGCCATCTTGCGCTTGATGAGATACGGGAGGACCTTCTTCATCGTGTCTTCGCACGGGACGAGGTCGCTCGCTTCTGGGATGTCCCTGGTGAGGTGGATGGCGTCGAATGCGCATTTGGTGGTGCAGATGCCGCAGCCGATGCATTTGTTGGGGTCGACGATGGAGGCGCCGCAGCTTAAGCAGCGGGCGGTCTCGATCTTGACCTGTTCCTCGGTCAGGGTCTTCCTGGCGTCGCGGAAGCTCTTCTTGTGGTCGATGGAGGTGTCCCAGGCCTCTTCTTGGCGCGGGGAGTTATCGTACTGCTCGACGAAGATATCGTCCTTGTTGAGGGCGATGAATTCCATCTTGTTCATGCCCTCGCTGCGGTCGGTGCCGGGGTGGGCGATGCGGTGGAGCGCATCGGCGGCCATCTTGCCGGCGGCGATCGCGTCGATCACGAACTTCGGGCCGGTGTAGACGTCTCCGCCGACGACGATCATCGGGTCGTCGGTGCGGTAGGTGTACTTCTCGGCGAGCGGGGCGCCATTGGGCAATGTCTTGACCTCGGTTCCCTTGAGGAGGTCGCCCCAGACGATGGACTGGCCGATCGCGAAGATGATCTTGTCGGCTGGGACCTCGACGGTCTCTTCCTCATTGTATAGCGGCGAGAACCTGCGGGTCTCGGGGTCGATGGTGCGGGTGCACCTCTTGAAGACGATGGCCTTGACGTGGCCTTTTTCGTCGACTTTGACTTCCTTGGGTCCCCAAGCGGTTTCGATCTTGACGCCTTCTTCCTCGGCTTCCTGCTGCTCCAATTTGGAAGCGGGCATGGTGTCGCGGGTCTCAAGGCAATACATCGAGACGGATTTGGCGCCGAACCTCTGGGCGACGCGGGCGCAGTCGATCGCGACGTTGCCGCCGCCGACGACGATGACGTCGCCTTTGATCTTCTGCTCTTGGTTATCGGTGGCTTCGCGCAGGAAGTCGACGGCGATGGTGGTGCCTTCGGCGGTGTCGTTAGCGACGCCCGGGCGACGGCCGCCCTGGCAGCCGATCGCGATGTAGAAGGCGACGTATCCCTGCTCTTTGAGCTGGGCGATGGTGATGTCTTTGCCGACCTCGACGCCGCATTTGATCTCGACGCCGATCTCCTTCATGACCTCGATCTCGGCGTCGATGACGTCTTTCTCGAGCTTGTAGGAGGGGATGCCATAGCGGAGCATGCCGCCGGGGAGCGGGTTCTTCTCGAAGACGGTGGGCTTATAGCCTTTGATCGCGAGGTAGTAGGCCGCGCTTAAGCCGGCGGGGCCTGCGCCGATGATGGCGATCTTCTGCTGGAACACGAAGTCTTCGGAGGCGGCGGGGATCTCCTTCTCGGGGATGTAGCGGGTCTTGGGGTCGAGGTCCCTTTCGGCGAGGAACTTCTTGACCGCGTCGATCGCGATGGCCTTGTCGATGCGGCCGCGGGTGCAGGCGTCTTCGCATCTCTTGTTGCAGACGCGTCCGCAGACGGCCGGGAACGGGTTGTTCTTCTTGATGAGGGCGAGGGCTTCCTCATATCTCCCCTGGGCGGCGAGCTTGAGGTAGCCTTGGACGGCGATGTGGGCGGGGCAGGCGGACTTGCAGGGCGCGGTGCCGGTCGGATAGCAGTTCACGCGGTTGGCGTTGTTGTAATCCTCGGTCCATTTGTCGCGGCCCCAATCGTTGTAGAAGGGGTCCAACATACGGGGGTATTGCACCTCGGTTTTGTCCTTTTTGCAGAGTTTTTGGCCTAAACGGACGGCGCCGGCGGGGCAGTATTCGACGCAGCGGCCGCAGGCGACGCACTTCTCTTTTTCGACGTGTGCGACGAAGGAGGAGCGGGAGAGGTTCGGGGTGTTGAATAGCTGCGAGGTGCGGAGGGCGTGGCAGACCTTCGGGTCGCAGTTGCAGATGGCGATGATCTTGTCTTTGCCATCGTTGTTGGTGATCTGGTGGACGTAGCCGTTCAGCTCAGCCCTCTTGAGGATCTCAAGGGCCCTCTCTTTGGTGATGTAGTAGCCTTTCTTGGTGTCGACGCAATAATCGGCCATGCTGCCGACGGCGAGGCACCAGTCTTCGGCGTCGCGGGCGCCGCCGATGCCTAAGAGCTCTTCGCACATGGTGCAGGAGCAGGGGGATGCGGCGATGTGGCCTTCGTATTTGTCGAGCCAGTATGAGATGTGCTCGATGTCGATGGCTTTGGATTCATGCTCGATCGCCTTTTCGACCGGGATGACGTGCATGCCGATTCCAGCGCCTCCCGGCGGGATCATCGGGGTCAAGCCGTTGAGGGGATCGAAGGTCATGCGCTCGAAGAAGCGGGCGATTTCGGGGTGTTCCTCGATCTGCTCGCGGCGCATGTTGGAGAATTCGGCGCTGCCCATGATGAAGCGGGGCAGGACGTAGAGCTTCTGGCGGGTTCCGTCGGGAAGATCCTTATAGTGCCACTCGATGAGGCCGGTATAGCCCATGTGGTAGAGGATTTCCTCTAATTGCTTCTCGGTTAAGCCCATCTTCTTGGTCTTCTTGACCATTTCCTCAAACGGGTATTCGGCGCGAAGCTTCATGGTCATCGCGATTTCGGCTTCCTGGTCGGTGACGAAGGCGGCGAGGCCATAGTATTCGGGATCGTTGTAGTCGATCTTCCTGAATTTGCGATCGGTGATCTTCTGTCCCAGCTTCAGGATGATGGGCCTCTTCGGCCTCTTTTGGATTTCCTCGAAATTGGGTGGCAAAACATTTACTACGTCTTTGTAAATCATAAGTGCGCTCCTTGGCTTCCTAATCGTTACATATTTCGGGGTGCAAAGTCTAGAAAAA
>JAILKX010000208.1 GCA_024693415.1 Bacilli bacterium | reverse complement strand
GCCCGGGGGAAGAAAAACCGCGCCGAGGGAGAGAGAGCGCGGTCTTTGTATAGAATGGCGGACGCCTATCCTAACCTTGGTAATGCGTAAGCTCGGGGACGACTTCGGGCACATAGGCCTTCTGGGCGGTCTCGGCTTTCGCGGCGTTGGACATCGCGATGGTGTAGGTGATCGCGATCGGGGTGGCGGAGATGCCAGCCAATGCCAGAAGCGAAAGAACCGCGATGAGGCCGAAGCGCATACGGTAGTAGATCTTCTTGTGTCCGGTGTGAAGCAGCTTGTCTTTCATGGTTCTTTCTCCTTTTCTTTGGGGGTTCAGTCTTTCTTTTTGATCGCCCGGAGCTTGGCGCTCGCGGCGCGGTGGTTGGCTTCGAGCTCTTGCTCGCTTGGGAGGATCGGCTTGCGGTAGATCTTCTCAAACGGGGCTACGCCTTCTTCGCCTGGAAGCATCGGTAACGTACTTCTGTTTCCTTCGATGGTCGTGAGGGAGGCGAACTTCCTCTTCACGATCCTGTCGTCTAGCGACATGAACGTGATGATGGCGATCCTTCCGCCGGGACGAAGCATTTCGGGGAAGGCTTCGAGCATTTCTTCTAGCGATTGCTTCTCGTGGTTGACCTCGATCCGTATCGCTTGGAACGTCTGCTTCGCCGGATGCCCTTTTTGGCGGAGCGACTTGGGGGATTTGCCAGCCTTGATCGCCTCTACGAGCTCGAAGGTGGTGTGGATGGGGTTATTCTCGCGCCGCCTCACGATCTGCTTGGCGATGGAGTAAGCGTCTTTGTCCTCGCCGTAATCGGAGATGATCTTGGCAAGTCTTTCTAAGGGGTAGGAGTTCACCACCTCTTCGGCGGTCAATGGGGAGGAGCGGTCCATCCTCATGTCGAGCTTGGCGTCGACCCGGTAGGAGAAGCCGCGCTCAGGATCATCGAATTGGGGGCTCGAGACGCCGAGGTCTGCGAGGATTCCGTCGACCTGGTCGACTCCCCTGCTCCTTAATTCAAGGGCGAACTCGGAGAAGTTCGCCTTGATGATCTCGAAGTTCCCTAGGCCTTTGAGGTTCTCCCCGCCTTCTTTGATGGCGGTTTCGTCTTGGTCGAAGCAATAGAGCTTGCCGCTTCCTAGCCTTTTGAGGATCTCCTTCGAGTGGCCGCCTCGACCTAAGGTCAAGTCGACGTAGGTCCCGCCCTCTTTGATGTCGAGGGCTTCGATTGCTTCGCTCAGCAATACCGGGATGTGCTCGCCCATCTTATTCGGCCGTCCTTTCGGCGAGGGCCTCATAGCTTTCCTGGGAGGCGAGATAGCCTTCGTAGGATTTGGGCTCCCAGACCTCGAAGTGGTCGAACACCCCGATGATCTGGACCTCAGCTTCGATCTTGTAGGCCCTTAAGAGGTCGACGGTCAGGCTGATGCGGCCATGGGCGTCGATCTTCATCTTCTTGACCGAGGAGAGCGCTTCCCTGATGAATGCGCGGTCGGCGGGCTTGAAGTAATTGAGCGAGGCGAGGCGGGAGGTGAGTTCGGAGAACTTCTCTTCCGGGTAGATGGATATGCATCCGTCGAGCCCCTTCATCACGTAGAGGGTCATCCCCTCTTCCAGAGACAGATCCGAGGGAAGCTGCAGGCGGCCCTTGGAATCGAGGTTTCGATCATAGGTTCCGTAAAACATGTTTCCCACTTTTTCCCACCTTTTGGAAAATGATAGCATCGAAATCGATTCTATACAATAGAAATAGCGAAAATTTTCGAAAAATTTTTCGTGGGAAAGGAAATGAAAAACCAGCGAGCCGGTCTAGGGTTCGCTGGTTGGGTTGGCTTACTTTTCTTCGGCGGGCTTCTTGATGGCCTCGGCGATCGTGGTAGCCGCGGTCGCGAGGGGCTGCAAGTCGCTCGGGATGAAGATCTTGGTCGCCTTTCCGTCGGCCACCTGCTGGAGGGCTTCATAGCCGCGGATGCGGAGCACCGCTTCATCGGCGCCGGCTTCGCGGATGGCTTTGATACCATCGGCTTCGGCCTGGCGGACCATGCGGATACCTTCCGCTTCGGCCTCGCGCATCGCCTTGACGCGCTGGGCTTCGCCCTCGGCGCGGCGGATGGTGGATTCCTTTTCGGCCTCGGCGTTGAGGATCATCGATTCCTTATTGCCTTCGGCGATGAGGATGGCGGACTGCTTCTGGCCTTCGGCGAGGAGGATCTTCTCCCTCTTTTCGCGCTCGGCGCGCATCTGGCGTTCCATCGCCTCTTGGATGTCGCGGGGCGGGAGGATGTTCTTGACTTCGACGCGGGTGACCTTGATTCCCCAAGGGTCGGTCGCGGCGTCGAGGATCTTCCTCATCTTCTCGTTGATGATGTCCCTGGAGGTGAGGGTCGAGTCGAGGTCGAGCTCGCCGATGATGTTCCTGAGGGTCGTCGAGGAGAGGAATTCGATGGCCTGGACCGGGTTCTCGACGCCATAGGCGTAGAGCTTCGGGTCGGTGACCGAGTAGAAGACGACGGTGTCGATCTGGATGGTGACGTTGTCGGAAGTGATGACGTTCTGCGGCGGGAAGTCCCTCACCTGCTCACGCATATCGATGCGGTGGGCGAGGCGATCGAAGAACGGGATCATCATGTGCATGCCGGTGTCCCAGGTGGTTTTGTAGGATCCGAGATGCTCGATGATGCCTTTTTCCGTCTGACCGATGACTTTGACGTTGGTCAGGATGATGATGACGATGATCGCAAGGAGCGATGCCCCCACGACCAGTAGAGCGGTTGCCCAAGGTTCCATTGCTATTTCTCCTTTGAATTGCTGTTATTTATTATCGGCCTTGCCCGCGGTTTTATCCACGAGCAATTTGTTCCCCTCGATGGCGGCGACTTTGACGACCTCCCCTTCCGAGAAGCTGTCGTCGTCGTTGGCGGGGATGGCGGTCCAGGTGACCCCATTGATGGTGACTTCGCCGGCTTTGAGCGCGTCGCATCCGGTGAGGATGATGCCGCGCTTGCCGATCATGCCGTCGACGTTGGACTTCACGATCTTCTTCTTCATGTACTTCACGATGAAGGGGCGGAGCACCACGAATAGGAGCGCGGACACGCCGATGAAGATGATGATCTCGGCCCAGAACGGCGTGAAGTCCGGGATGAGGGAGAACACGAGCGCCACAAGCGCCCCTCCTACTAGCCATACCGAGACGACGGCGGCGGTCAGGGCTTCGGCGATGAAGCTAACGACGCCGATGATGAGCCATACGAGCCACATCCATTCTTCCATGATCATAAATCCCCTTTCTTCGGCCCAAGGATCCTGAGGAATCCATTTTCCTTGTCCCAGCGGGCCGTGAATCTTGTGGGCTGGGACGTGAGCGTGATCCCTAACTCTTCCGCGATCATGCACATGAGCGAGGTCGAGGATATTCGGGCATAGCTTTTGTGGCTCGCGATCGGATAGAGCGCCGCGGAATCGAACGTGCCTCTATCGACGAGGGCCTTGTCTAATGGGCGGAGCACAAGGTCGCGCCCGTCCACGCCTACCATTACGCGGTAAGCATTCTCGAACGGTATGGCCGCCGTAGCGTTGAGCGTCAGATTCGTCGTGTACAGCGAGGCCGATCCGTCCTTTTCTCTTTCATTGAACCATTTGATCATCCATTGACCTCCTGCATCAATTATCGCATAAGCTCCCTCCGTGTTCAAGAGTTCTCAAGACTTTTCAACAAAGTTTCAAATTCTTTTCAAAAAATCGATGCGTTTCAGTAGTTGAAATCAAAAATCCGACGGGTTGGGGGTCGAGTTCCGTCGGATTATTGAGATAATTGTAACAATTGCGAAATTTTGAAAGATAAGGTTTTATCGATACTATTTATCGCTTTTGCAAAGAAACTTAGTATTTTATTAGTAGTTTTTTAGTGCTTCGTCGAAGGGCCTGCTCGTTTCCGGCTCCACCTCTGCTCCGTCCGCGGAATAGACTTCGTAGCCTTCTCCGCCTTTCGGGAGTTCGGAGTCCTCTTTCCTAGGCGCGATCGGCACTTGGGAACGGAGAATAGAATAAACCAATTGCTCGAGTTCGATGACCTTTCCCTCAAAGATATAGCCATCGCCCTCCTGCTCTGGCGAGTCCAGCAGATCGTAGATATCCTCCACTTCCACCGGTTCCTCGAAAGCCTCGCACGTGCGCGCGTCCGATAATATTAATGTCGCGCATACGTAGAGGTTCGCGGTGAGGAACTCATCGTTCCTCTCGACGATGCCATCGACATGGGCGTCTTTGATGCCCAAAAGAGGATATGACGAAGAGAAGTCCCATTGCGAGAAATCAAGCTCTTCGTCAAGCTCTAGAGGCCGCGCCTCCATCACGGAGTTCTTGTGGATCTTCATGACCGCACTTCCGCTCCGAATTTGGAGGCAAGCGTCGAGATCACTTTCT
>JAILKX010000207.1 GCA_024693415.1 Bacilli bacterium | reverse complement strand
TTGGCGAAGAAGTTGCCCGAGACCGCTTCCTTGAAGAGGTCCGAGACGTAATAGCAGCCGCCTTCGAGCGACTTGATGAAGACGTTGCCGGAGAAGCCGTCGGCGATGATGGCGTCGGCCTCACCGTTGACGACGTGGTCGGCCTCGACGTTGCCGACGAAGTTCAGATCGCTTTCCTTAAGCATATTGTAGGCGGCTTTGGCGAGGTCATTGCCCTTGCCTTCCTCTGCGCCTACGTTAAGCAAGCCGATGCGGGGGTTCTCTACTCCGATGAGGGCGAGGTAGGTGCTTGCCATATGGGCGAACTGATAGAGGTACTCGGGCTTGCAGTCCATGTTGGCCCCGACGTCCATGACGCGGCAGAGCTTGCCGGTGCGGGTCGGGATCGTGGCCACGAGGGCCGGGCGAGAGATGCCTTCGATCCTGCCGATGCGGAATATGGCGCCTGTTAGGATTGCCCCTGTTGGGCCGGCGGAGACGCAGGCGTCGATGTCCTCCCTCGTGCGGAGGGCTTCGTAGCATTTCGCGAGGGAGCAGTTGGGCTTTTCCTTTAAGAAGGTGGCGGGGTGATCGGTGTTAAGGACCGCTTCGTCCGCCTCGATGATCTCGATGCGGGAAGGGTCGATCTTATTGTCGGCGACGAATTTCTCGATGTCGGCCTTCTTGCCGACCATCACGAGGTTCAGGTCGCTTTGCTCCTGCAGCGCCAGGGCGCAGCCGTCGAATACCGCCTGCGGGGCGTTGTCGCCGCCGAGGGTGTCAATGATGAATTTCATGGGTTAGCCTCCGATATGGGTCCGAAATATTTAAGCACATCTAACGGGGCTCTACCAAATCGTTTGCCCGCGCTTTGCCAAAATCGCGTATTGCTATCGTGCATGCGCGCATTTGTGTTATGATTACCCCCGCGATGAGAAAAAGAACCGACAACGAACCATACGAATCCTACCGGCGGCACGCGGTCGACAACGAGATCGAGATCGTGCAGTCGGACATCTGCGGCTGCTTCTTCTGCCGCAGCATCTTCAGCGCCCGCGACGTCAACGACTGGTACAACGACGACCGCGGCATGAGCGCGCTCTGCCCCGAATGCGGGATGGACGCGGTCATCGGCGATGCCTCGGGCATCAAGATCGATAAGCCCTTGTTGAAGCAGATGAACGTCCTCTTCTACGGCGAGTCCTACATGGCCGCGAACCCGGCCGCCGCCCGCGTCTATTGCGGGCGCTACATCGATGGCCACATCACCCACAAGCCGCATAACGAGGAGCTTTTCGTCAAATACCTCTGCGTCTTGGCCGATAACGGCGACGAGCGCAGCATGCTCGCGGCCGCCGAGATCTACGAAAACGGCGGCGAATACGTCCACCGCGACCTCGATAAGGCGATTGCCTATCTCCAAAGCCCTTTGCTTTCGGCGAACCATGAGGCGCTTTGCCACTTGGGCGCGCTTTACCTCCGCGGCGAGGCCGGGCCCGAATTCGGGGCGCGCGACGCCTACGAGTGCTTCGCCAAGGCGGCGGCGCTTGGCTCGATGCGGGCGGTCTACCTCATGGCCGACATGTACTTCAATGGCGATTACGTCCAAAAGGACGAGAAATTCGCCTTCTCCCTGCTTGAGCAATCCTACGACGACATCTTCCACGGCTACGCCTACGATTCCGATTTCGTCGACCTCTTCCCCGAGTTCAACTACCGGATCGCCAAGTGCTTCCAATACGGCTTTGGCGTCGAGATCGACGAAATGTCGGCGCTCCGGCATTACCTATTGGCCCAGATGGGCCTCCAGTTCCCTGGGATCTTTGATTTGGCGAGGTCGCCGATGGTCAAAGACGTCGCCAAGGAGATCAATGCGCTCGCCAAGAAATTCGGGCTGCGCCGCGGATCGCCGGTCTACGATTCCGACACCTTCTACGATAGCTTCATCGAGCTGAACGGCGATGACCTCGGCGGCAGGATATCGAACTTCCGCTACAGCGCCAAATCGATGGACGCCTCCTTCGATATGACGCTCGACCGCGCCCCGATCATCATCGACATCGGCAACCTTTGGGCCGGTTTCGTGCCAGGCCCCATCACCTGGAGCTTCTCTTCCGTCAAGGACGCCTTGCGGGTCAAGGACCGCTTCGAGACCATCCGCTTCGGCAACGATGAGACGTGGGCCTTCTGCGAAAAAAGCGGCGAGGGCGTGTGCGCGTCCTTCTCCTTCATGAACGAACCCAAGAAGATCAAGATCAAAGCCTATGGCCCCAAGAAAGGCAAAGGCGAATGAGGGCGCTGACCCCTCTTAAGAAATACGGGTGGAAGGTCGCCTTCGCCCCGATCCTCAAGGTCATCGAATGCATCACCGAGCTGATCGTGCCCTTTTTGGTGCGCTCGATCATCGATGACGGATTGACGGTTGGGGGCTCCAATTACAACGACACCGCCTTCATCTGGATCCGCTGCGGGGTCATCTTGGGCCTTGCCTTGGTGGGCTTTGGCTGCACGATGGTCGCCCAATACATCTCCTCGCGGACCGCGACCGAATTCTCGCGCGACCTCAAGAACGCGATCTACCGCCAGGTGTTCCGCATCTCGGCCCAGCAGATGGACCAATACGGCAAGAGCAAGGCGGTGAACCTCATCAATAACGATGCCCCCTCCATCCAAAACGGCGTCTTCATGTTCATGCGCCTCGTGGTGCGCGCCCCCTTCCTCGTGGTGGGGTCGGTCGTCGCCTCGTTCATCGTGAACGTCTACGCTGGGATCGTGGTCTTATGCGCCTTAGCCCTTTGCGCGCTTACGATCCTGATCGTCGTATTGTCGACCCCGAAGGCGTATGCGGCGCTTCAGGCGGAGCTCGACACCTTGTCCTCCTATGGCGAGGATAACATCGTCGGCGCCCGCGTCGTGCGGGCCTTCAACAAGCAGCGGGCGAGCGAAGAGGATTTCGAAAAGCATTCCGAAACCTACCGCAAGAGGGCGCTTACGATCTCGCGGATGAACGCCTTCATCAACCCGCTGACGTTCGCCTTCGTGAACCTCGCGATCATCTTGATCATCTACCTCGGCTCATTCCAGGCTTCGACCACCGGCTTAAGCGCCGGCTCGATCGTCGCCCTCATCAACTTCCTGACCCAATGCTTGACCGCGTTGCTCCAATTCACGCGCCTCGTCACCTCGCTTTCGAAGGCGTGGGCCTCCAAGAAGCGCGCGGATGCGTTCCTTGCGATCGAGCCGGAGATCGTCGATGGGCCGATCAAGAGCCTCGAAAACCAAAAAGAGGCGACCCGTGTATTCGAACTCCGCGACGCTTCGCTGTCTTTCGGCGGCGAGGCTAACGTCTTGGACCATATCAATCTCACCATCGAAAAAGGCGAGAAGGTCGGCATCATCGGTGGCACCGGCAGCGGCAAATCCACCTTGCTTTCCCTCTTGCTCCGCTTCAACGATCCGACTTCGGGCGAATGCTATTTCCACGATATCCCGATGAAGGAATGCGCGCTTGGGCTCATTCGCTCGGACGTCGCCTTCGTCTCGCAGAAGCCGCAGCTATTCAAGGGCACGGTGAGGAGCAACATCGCCTTCGGGAACCCCGAAGCGTCTCCAGAAGAGATCGACAAGGCCTTAGCGGACGCCCAGGCCAAGGAATTCGTGACCCGTTATGACGACTACATCGACCACCCGATCGAAGAAGGCGGCGCGAACCTTTCCGGCGGGCAGAAGCAAAGGATTCTGATCGCGCGCGCTTTGCTATCTAAGCGGAGCGTCTTGATCTTAGACGACTCCACGTCCGCGCTCGATTACAAATCCGACCTCTTGGTGCGTCAGGCGATCAATAGAATCGAGGGGCTGACCGCGATCCTTGTCTCCCAGAGGGCGACCTCGATCAAGGATTGCCAGAAGATCATCGTCCTCGACAAGGGGTGCATCGTCGGGGAAGGCGACCATGAATCGTTATTGAAGACGTGCGATATCTATCGCGAGATCTATGAAGCGCAGGTGAGCCAAAAATGAAGATCCTGCGTTCTTTGAAGAAATACATGAAAGGCTCCTATGGCCTCATCGCCCTCTCGCTTGGGCTCGCCCTGATCTCGGTCGGGTCGAAGATGGCGATACCTTTCGTCACCGGGCTAGCGATCGATGAGATCAAAGCCGGCAATTACGACGTGAGCGTGCATTTGTTCGTGTGCGCTGGGCTCCTCGTGGTCGGAGCGCTGTTCAGATACGCCTTCGACGTTTCGGTCGCCCACATCGGGCAGACCCTCGTCAAGAAGATGCGCGACCGCCTGTTCAAGGCGCTTCATGACGTGCCCTTAAGCTACATCGACCGCCATGAGCGCGGCGACCTATTGCTCCGCCTCATCAACGACATCGAGAACGTTCAGACCGGCCTCATCACCGGCGCCGGAGCGCTATATGAAGGGGTCGTGCAGATCCTTGTGACCGTGGTGTTCATGTTCGTCTTGAATTGGATTCTTGCTTTGACCGTCATCGTCTTGACCCCGATCTCGGTCATCGTCTCGCGCTTCATCAGCTCCCATAACAGCCGCTACTTCAAGAAGCAGAACGAGATGATGGGCAAATTGACCGCCTTCACCCTGGAATCGATCACGAACCTCGAGGCCATCCAATCCTACGACGCGGTCGAAAAGAGGATCGAATCCTTCTCCGCGAGCAACGAGGAAGCGCGCAAGAGCAACTACAAGGCGAGCTTCGCCGCGAGCTGGATCAATCCGATGACCCGCGTGGTCAATAACGCGATCTACGCTTCGGTCATATTGATCGGGGCCTTGATCATCGCTAACGACGTGAGCCTTGGGTTCGTGTTCACCGTCGGCGGATTATCCTCCTTCATCACCTATTCCTACCAATACATGACCCCGTTCAACGAGATCGCCGACGCCGCGAACGACGTGATGTTCGCGACCGCTTCCTTCCGCCGGATCGAGGAGACCATCGAATCCCCGAAGGACGTCGATGAGGGGACGAGGCACTTGGGCGAGGTCATCAACACCCTCGAGGCCAAGCATATCGATTTCTCCTACGACGGCAAAAGGCAGATCATCAAGGGGTTCGACCTCGATATCTGGAAGGGCCATAAAATCGCCCTCGTTGGACCGACTGGCTGCGGCAAGACCACGATCATCAACCTTCTCATGAGGTTCTATGATGCCCAGGGCGGCGGATTCAGCATGAACGGCATCCCGACCGTCGAGACGCCGAAGGACGAGATGCGCTCGCACATCGGCATGGTATTGCAGGAGACGTGGCTCAAGAAAGGCACGATCCGCGAGAACATCGCTTACGGCAAAGACGACGCGTCGATGGAGGACGTCATTGCGGCCGCCAAGAAGGCGCACGCCCATGACTTCATCGTGAGGATGAAAGACGGCTACGACACGGTCGTCTCCAATGCCTCGGGCTTATCGACTGGCGAGAAGCAGCTCCTCTGCGTCGCGAGGATCATGCTGATGCAGCCGGAGATCGTCATGCTCGACGAAGCGACTTCGAACATCGATTTGCGCACCGAATTGAACCTCGCCAAAGCGTTCGATGAGCTGATGAACGGCAAGACCTCCTTGGTCGTCGCCCATCGTTTATCGACGATCAAAAATGCCGACCTGATCGTTGTTCTGAAAGACGGCGAGATTATAGAGCAGGGCAATTTCCAAGAGCTTATGGAGGTCAAGGGATTCTTCTATGACCTCTATAATAGCCAGCTTGCTTAATCACCAGAAGGCTTTTCTGCAAAGGCCTTGGGGAATGTAAGGCTTCACCATGAAGGTGGAGCTTTTGCTTTTGAGCATATGGGGGCCGAAGTCGTAATAGCCAAGTTTCTCGAGGAAGCGGATCGCCCGCTTGTTGCGGATGTCGACTTGGACTAGGAAGCTCGTCTCCTCGTAGCGCGACATCACGCCTTGGAAGAATTCGCGGGCCACGCCTTTGCCCATCCATTTGGGGTCGATGAAGAATGTGGGGAAGGCGATGACGTTTTCGCCTTTGTAGCCAAACGAATCGAGCAGGGCGAAACCTTCCGATTGCTTGGCCTCCTCGCCGAGGAACAGGTCTTTGTAGAAGTGGGTGATTTCGATGAATCCGAGCACTGTGGCGCCTTCTTTTTCGACGAAGGATGATTTGCTTTCTATGATCGCCTCTAGACTTCTTGATTTGAAATTCTCGAGCGATTCGTCCTGCAGGGCGTTGTATTCCATATCGAGCTCGGCGCGGCCGAAAAGCTTTCCGATGGCGGGGATATCGTTCTCTGTGGGGGCGACGATTTTACGCATGTCCCTATTATCCTCTATATAAATAAGGAAAGAGAAGCCAAAGGAAAATGGGCACTTGCAGGTTTTCGTATGGGAACGGAAGCGGGCAGGGGGTAAAATATCAAAGCACTCGCATGGCGGAAGACAAAGTTTACTTTACATATACGGGAAATCCCGAGAACGGCGAAACGCTCATCGCGAACATCGGTTCGGAGTATTTTAAGGACGAACTGGAAAAGGTGATGAGCCGCATCAGGTTCATGAACCAAGTGGAACTGGCCGCCGGAGGAACCGCATATCCGTTAGAAGCCCCGGGAAGGACAATCGGCAAGCTTAAGGGTACCTTCTATGGTTACGAATGGATGGTTCCTGCTTTCGTGTGGGATGAAAACAACGACAAAATTATTAGTATCATATTAGTCAATAAAAGCGACTATAAATGGGCATATGTGATCGATGCGGAAACCCTTAAGGCAGTGGTTGCGATCTATGATCAATTCTATATCGATGAAGGCGACGGGCCGATTAAGGCGAAGGCATTCTTCAAAGACATAGAAATCGTTCCGGATAACCGGTTCCAGGCAATTCAGAAGAAGACGTTCCGCAATACGGTCAGCGAGATATCGGATGCGGAAGGGGAGACGAATGAGGAAGACGATTTCGTCATGCCCGATCTCAATGAACTGAAGTCGTTCAACGCGACGAAAAACAAGAAGCCCAAGGGCCTTTCGGAAGCTACCGTCCGCGAGCCCGTGGACGACGATCCGGTCATTCCCGCGATTGCCAGACCAAGCTTCTCAGCCACGAAAAAGAAGAACTTCAAATCGATAGAGCCAGAGGTGAAGCCGGAAGGCGAAAAGGCAGGTTCCACATCGCCGAAGCAGTCAGAAGCCCCTGATGAAAGGGATGCGCTCGAAGCGCAGAAGAAGGTTCTAAGCAGTTCTGGATTCACGCCGAATTCAAAGCCATCATTCCTAAGCAAAAACCCTGCAAAACGATTTGAAAAGCCGCAAATCCAAGACGAAGAATATAAAAAACCTGATATCCAAAAGGTTTTTATCAGCGGTTCAAACTCCAAGCCCAAGACAATTGTCACGGAAGAAAAGAGGTTCCGCACCCGCCCGTCTTTCGAATATAGGCCCAACCGAAAAGTGAATGGCTCGCTCATCGTTGTAAACGAAGTGGGAAATCCGTTTGAAAACACCTTCCTTCAGATAATGGAAAGGCTGTCCGAGGTGCGGAAATTATCCTTGAATAAATTCGTCATGTTCTGCCCAGGCGAATTCCCTGATGGAGATCCAAGATACTCCTGCCTTTCAAACTTCAAAGCCGAGGACTGGCGTCCTTTGGTCATGACTTTGGATGCAATGAATAATCCGATCGATGTCGCGCTCGGGTATTTGTCGGAGCCTGCATTCTGCGTGTATCTTTCCATCCGATTCGACGTTGAACTCAAATGCGTCACGACGAATGGGTTTACGGTTCTAATGGATCCTTACCTTGAGTTTTATGATGTGCTTGAACTGTGTGATGGGCCTGAAGAACTTCCAGAGGAACTATTGGAAGAGACTGTGGTTGAACCAGAGCAAACCAACATCGAAAAAGAGGAAGATGTATTTGTCAATGAAACCGATGAGAGCCCGCAAAATGAAATGGAAGAGCTTTTCATCAGCAAGCGTCAAAAACCATTGCGCAGGCTATTCGTTACAGAGCGTTTCAGGAAAGAATTCTCTGAACTCTGCGACAAACATCCTCAAGCCGAAACCGACATGTTCCATTTATATGAGCAGGTCATTTGTTCTTCGGACGAGGATCTTCTTAATATCCTGTCTCTTAGAGACAACAAGAATGTTTTGGGTTTGACCGGCATCACCATGCATAAAATGCGCCTGTCCAATAGGCCGGAATATGGCGCTAGCCGCATATTCTTTATCAATGGTTACGATAGCAAAAGGCGCATGGAGTCCAGCGATTTCATTTTCGTCGGCATTTCCGATGAGGATGAGCACGATGAGCAAGGAACCATCGCGGCATCTTTGGCCAAATATTTGAGAGACCGTGGCGATTCCGTTTTGCTTCATAAGATATTGATGCCGGAAAACGCCAAAGAGGATCCAGGCGAACTTGCATATTTGTCCGAGCGACAAATCGCTTTGCTGGACCATACTCAAAACCGTTGCCCCCTTGCGTTCTGCGGATCGGCCGGAACCGGGAAAACCCTGCTCAGCATGTCGAGCTATCTGGATTTGGTCAATAATGGCCTCTCGACCCTATATCTAACGTATCAGGAAGACCTCTGCAAATACGTGACTGATACGCTGAGAATCGAAGGCGGCATCGAACCAAATTGCATGACCTTCAAAGATCTTTGCGCAGAGCTGCTGCCTAATCGCAGAGGCATTTTCACCAAGTATGCAGGCCGAGCCGAGTTTAGGGAATGGTTCCTTCAAAAGGCGGACAAAGACCGCTCTTTCAAAACGTTGATCAGCGTAATCGGAAACACGGACGATGAGAGATTCATGACGTCATACGTCTTTTACAATGGCGTTATCCGCGGCTCTATCGAATGCTTTGATAGGCAAGACGGTCGTTTGCCCTTAGAACAGTTCCTCCGCAAAACAGGTAAAGAAGAGGGCTATAGCGTTCAACAGAGGGAAGCTATCTATAAGGTGGCCCTTCTTTTCGACAAATACCTAAGGGAAGAAGGTTTAATCACGGCGAACGATATGGCCAAAATGCTCCTCTTGATTGAGAAGAAAATTGGGCGGTATGACGCGATTATAATTGACGAATATCAAGATTTAACTGAACTCCAGTTTAGAGCGGTCTTGAAATTCATTAAATCGACGATTCCTTTACATTTATTCTTGTATGGAGATGATAATCAATCGATTAACCCGACAATATTCAATGTTGGCGACGCCGAACGGATCGTGAAGGAAACTTTCAATAAGAGGGTCCAACTCAATGTTGAATACCTTAATGATTCCTATAGGTCTGGCGCGTCACTGGTTCGTTTTATCAACGAAGTGAACATAGTTAAAAAAGATGCGATTGGCGCTCAAAAGAAAAGCGTTGAAGCTCCCGAAGTTTCCTTGCGGGATGACGACGACGATCTCTTCGCCCTTTTGGTCAGACAGGAATCCTCTTTTAAGAAAGCGATTGTTTTGGCGGACAAGTCCAACCGGGACACGGTGTTTATTTTCCCGGAATCGCAAATTTGTGAGGCGGCCAAGATAAAGTATTCCAATTTAGCGCCAAAATTCGTCGAGACTTCTTTCTTAAGCGTAGAGCAAGCCAAGGGCCGAGAGTGGGATTCCGTCATTTTATATAATTTCTTCTCGTCCTCATCCGAACTGTTTGAATCGGTTTTGGGAGAAGAGAGAGCCGGTCGCCATTCTACGCTTCATCGCATGCTCTTCAACCGGTTCTATGTCGCTTTGACCCGCGCCAAGAACCGCATAATCGTTTACGAAGACACGAAATCGAAATTGGTAGAAGAAAAGATTTTGTCGCATCTTTCCGTCTTGAAAGACGTCAATGAGCTTGAGGCGTATTTCGCAGGGACGGTCAACTTGGAACACTGGATCGTATTTGGGAATAGGCTGTTCAAGAAAAGGGATTACGAAGGAGCCCTCCGGGCTTATACCAGGGCGGATGGCCATCCCGATGCAGCGGATCTCATCGCCAAAGCCAATGCTTATATCAACATATCCAAAAAGAAATACACCCATTCGCAAACGATATCATTGCTTCTTGGCTATAAAGATTATCGTGGACTATCGGATTTCTATGAAAGCAACGGCGAACGAAAGAAGTCCCTGCTTCTGAAATGCCTCCGCGATGAGACAGAGTCCGGAGACGATATCGCGAGGATGTTCAGAAGGACGATCAAGTATTTCGATTCCAATGAGAAGGAATTCTTCTTCGCGCTGACCACGATGAGGCTATGCAGAATGATTGAAAATCAAGCCAATATAAATAAGGATATAAAGGAGATCTGATTATGCCGATTGATGACAAGATGATGATAGGGGCGGTGGAAGCCCTTGAAAAGGCGAAGGAAAACTTAGAAGCGGTGGCGCAGGCGAACATGGATTTCGAAGAGAAAGCCGAAGAGATCTCCAAATCCATCGACGATGTTTTCGATCGGCAAAAAGAGATCGAAAAATCTATCGCAAAGCTCGAAACGGCTATGGAAAGGCTCGAATCCAGCCTTGAGAGAATCAATGAAGCGCAAACCAAGATCGAGGAATTGACTGACCTCATCCAGCATATTGATCCTGAGAGGATGGAACAACTCGGCATTGCCCTGAAAGAAAAGGTCAGCGAGAGCATTGAGACATACGAGGAATCGGTCATGCATCCGAAAGCCAAGAAAACCAAATCGAATACGCCGAAAAAGTCATCGGCAAGAAAGAAATCCAAATGAAAAGAGATCCAGCAATCGTTTCGAAGACAATGTCGCATATCCGGGGAAAGGACACGGGAATTGAGCTTCGCGTCCGGAAGGAACTATCCGCCCGCGGCGTCAAGTACCGCCTATACTCCTCAAAGGTTTTCGGCCACCCTGACATCGTGATCGAAAAATACAAAGTCGCGGTTTTCTGCGATTCGGAGTTCTGGCACGGGTACAAGTTCGAAGAGAATAAAGAGAACCTTCACACAAATCTCGACTATTGGATTCCCAAAATCGAGCGGAACATCGAACGCGATAAAGAAGTCAATGCCAAATTGGCTGAACAAGGCTATCTGGTCCTCCGCTACTGGGGCTTCGAAATAATGAAGGAACTCGACCGGGTCATCGATGAGATTATGAATGCAATCGGAAAGCAAAAGGCCATTTTCGAAATGATAGAGGTGGGCAAAAAGAATAAAACGACGCTTGCCTATATTGAACAAGGCAATAGTTATCTAATGCTTCATCGAACAAAGAAAAAAGCCGACCCCAATGAAGGAAAATGGATTGGAGTAGGGGGACATGTCGAGCGCGGTGAATCAATCCAAGCGGCGATGAAGCGCGAGATTATGGAAGAGACGGGCCTCCGTGTCCTAAAGAGTCGCTACGTTGGATATGTGGACTTCCTCAATTCGCAATGCCCTTCCGAAAGGATGTATATCTACAAAGTGCCAAGTTGGGACGGCGAAATGATCGAGTGCAATGAAGGGGAACTGAAGTTCGTCGATAAAGCGGAGATAGCGAATCTGAATCTTTGGGAAGGCGACAGAGTTTTCATGCCTCTTCTGGAATCGGATGCGAACAAACCCTTTGGGCTTACCTTGATATATGAAGGGAATGATTTGAAAGAGGTCATCGGGCCTTTCTATAAACCCGACCAGAAGAAAAAGCCGAAAAAGAAGAAAGGAAGACGCAATGGAAGAAATAAAGCTTAATCCCGATTCCGTATATCATGACGCCATGGCGTTTGGATATTTCATCAATGTGGCGCGGGAGCATCTTCACGCAGACGAAAACGTGATCATCGCTTTGTCGGCGGTATATCTTTTGGAGCCGACCATCCAAAAAGACCTTTTCGATCAATGCGTTTTCGGGTTCGTCGAAATATTGAAAAGGCGTTCCATCAAGAACTCGCTGCAGAACGATGTGGTGTTTCCGGAATGGGATCCCGAGGATCATTACCTTGCCGAATATCACAAAGCCGATGATGTCTTCTTCCTGCTCGAGGCGGTCAACTTGAGCGGTGGCGTCGATTTTGAGAAGTGGCTCGGTCCTCTATTCACCCTTTCCGGCGCCGGCCTTGAGGGCATTGCCTATGGCGCAGAACCGTCGAGCGACCCTGTGTGGGCAGATATGAAAAGAAGCGTTGAATCAATCCTCCTGAAAGGCGATTCGGACGCGTTCTGCGGGAATTCTGAAAATTTGATCCGCTATTTGCGGATGGTTTTCGACAGCGATTTGGCCTAGTTTGGCCGTTGAGGAGCATTATGGCATTTGATGTAGAAAGATTAAGCAAGCTGCGCGCCCAAATGAAGCAAGATGGGCTGGTTGCGTATTTGATAACGACCGGAGATCCGCATGACTCTGAGGAGCCAGCGCCTTTCTTCGCTGCCGAAAGAAGGTATTTCTGTCCTTTCACTGGAGACAACGCCTTCGTGCTCGTAACGATGGATGGCGCATATCTTTGGACCGATGGACGGTTCTTTATTTCAGCGGAACAGGAATTAGAAGGCTCGACTTATCAATTGATGAAGATGAGCACGCCTGGATATCCAAGTCTCAGCGATTTTCTTAAGGCAAAGAATCTTTACCCCTTGGGCTTAGATGAGTCGGTCGTCTCACCGTCTTTCCTTGGTTCAATTTCACATGGGCCCATCAAGGACATTAATTATCGATCCTTGGTGGAGAATATGCCTCCTTTCCCCAATGGCAAGATCTGGAAGTTCGATGGCCCTGAGTATCACGATTTGACCGCCGGGGAGAAAATCGAATCCGTCAAAGCAAAAGTCAAGGCGGCCGGAGCCAAAGCCCATTTGATTACGACGCTTGACGACATCGCCTATCTCACGAACCTTCGCGGGAATGATATTGAATGCACGCCCCTCTTCTATTCCTATTTATATATAGATATAGATGAGAACCCTTATCTTTTCGTGAACGAGGATTCGATCGGCTTCGATTATCCGCCTTTCAATATACTGCCCTATGCCTCCTTGCCTTCGTTTTTGAAGGAACGGGCCGACGTTCCTACTCTGATTGACGAAGACAAAGCCAACGCGGAAGTCGCCACCATCCTCCATAACCGCATCGATGGAAAAATGCCTTCGCGCCTAATGAAAGCGGTCAAAGGACCTAAGGAAATCGAAAATATCAAATCGATCCAAGAGGAAGACGGAGTCGCCCTTTTGAAACTCATCGCGTATTTGGATGAGCATAAGGGCGAAAAACTCACCGAATGGGATATCGTGGAGGTCCTTCATGGCTTCCGCGCTGAAGGCAAAAGGTTTTTCGAAGAGTCATTTACGACAATCGCCGCAGCTGGCCCCAATGCCGCGATGATGCATTACGCGCCGACAGCCAAATCTTTCTCCGAGGTCGACCCTTCTTCGTGTCAACAACTGCTCGTGGATTCGGGCGGACAGTACTATGGCGGGACGACGGACACGACTCGCACATTCCCGATCGGAAAGCTTTGCGCGGAGTATATCCGCGACTATACTTTGACCCTTAAATCAGTCATATCTCTATCGGATTGTGTTTTCTTGCAAGGCTCAACGGGTCGCCCGATCGATATGATGGCCAGGTACATCATGTGGCAAGAAGGCATGGACTATAAATGCGGAACCGGCCATGGCGTAGGCTATGTTTCCGTGGTTCACGAATCTCCGAACGGCTTCAGATACCGTCAGGCCCCTGGCAAAGACGACGACGCCGTAAACGTCCCCGGCATGGTCACGACGATCGAGCCAGGCGTATACAAAAAAGATAAGTGGGGCATCAGAATCGAAAACAATCTACTGACCGTTCCTGCTTTCGAAACGGAAGACGGCGTTTTCTATAAATTCGAAACGATCACCTATGTTCCCATCGATCTCGAGGCGGTGGATGTGTCCTTATTGACCGACAGGGAAATCGCTTGGATCAATGCATATCACCAAGAGGTTTATCGCCGCTTATCGAAGCTCGTCAGCGGCAAGCTTTTGGAAGTTTTGGAGAAAAAGACGCGACCCCTGTCTCGTTAATCGGGGTCATCCTCATAATAATCGACTGGCGGCAAGTCGGGGAATTCGAACTTCAACAGGCCGCAGTTATCCATTCCGAAATAGATGAATTCATCGTTTTCCATCGGCCTGAAATATGCGCTGATCACACGTGAGATCCCCCCATGGCAGACAAGGAGGATGTCTTTGTCCCTCGCGGTGGAGTTCAAATAATTTAAGAAAGGAAAAACTCTGGCGGCGACGTCTAGGTAACTTTCGCCTCCGGGATACCTGGTGGCGAAGCGCTTCCTTTGGGAGAGGTATTCTTCGGACGTCCTTGGTTTCCGTTCAAGCTGCCCGTAATACATCTCCATCAGTTTCGGCTCTAAAACGACCGGGATGTTTCTTCCTTCGTTGATGATCTCGGTGGTTTTCCTTGCCCGTATCAAGGGGCTGCAATAGATTACGTCGAGATGGATATCCTTCAGTTTTTCTTTGAGCTTGTAGGCTTCGGAAATCCCGGTTTCGTTTAGCGGGATATCGATTCGTCCCTGAGTGACGTCTGCTTTGTTCCAGTCGGTTTGCCCGTGGCGAGTTAAATATAGTGACATGCCCACTATTTTAGGGCCAAACGAATGTTTTAGGCAAATTAGTTATTGTGGTATCATGTCGGCATGATAAAACAAAAAGAGAACCTATTTCTCCTTTCGACCAACAATACATCCCTTTTGTTACGCGTCGATGAAGGAGGCAAGCCGTGCACCGAATATTTCGGAAGACGGATCGACGAAGACGATGACCACCAAACGTTGATCAGCCGTTATCCATTGACCCAGGGCAGAGCGATTTTCTATCCCCAGGGCGAAAGGAACGGATGCCTCAACGATATCGCTTCCGAATACTCCACTCCGCTGCGCGGCGACTTCAACAATCCTTCCTTGGTGTTGCGCAGCAGGGAATCGGCTGTGTTCGACTTCGTCTTTACGCATTCCGAAATTCGCCCCTTCGAGAAAATGAAAGGGTATCCGACTCCGCATGACGCGAACGAGGAACTCGTCCTTTATTGCGAAGACAAAGCAATGAAGACCGTCCTTGAACTCCATTATGTGGTTTTCGAGAAGGCCAATGTGTTCGGCCGCTTCATCGTCATCAGGAACGAAAGCGACATCGAGATGTTTGTGAACAAGGCGATGTCGATGCAGCTCGTCCTCGATGATGCCCCCTATGAGCTTGAGACCTTCTACGGCAATTGGGCCGCCGAGTTCAATCGCGAGGTCGTCCCCATTCAGCATCTTCGCTATTCCTTTGATTCGGCGACCGGATCGAGCTCGGATTTCCGCAACCCGTTCTTCATCATCCAGAAGCGCGGCACGACCTATAAAGCCGGGGAAGCGTATGGCTTCAACCTGATCTATTCGGGCAACCACCTTGAGGAAATTGAAAAATCCTCATTCGGGAAAGTCCGAATCGAAATGGGCATCTCCAGCCTGTTCTTGAATATACGCCTCCTCCTAAATGATGAATTCGTGTCTCCGATGGCGGTCATGTCCTATACCGACGAAGGCCTTAACGGCGTCGCCCACAACATGCATTGCTTCGTCAACACGAACATCGTCCCCAAGCATTGGTCTGATAGGCCTAGGCCCATCGCCTACAACAATTGGGAGGCGACCTACTTCAAATTCAATGAGCAAAAGGTCCATGCGCTGGCCAAGAAAGCGAAGGACTTCGGAGTTGAGCTTTTCGTCCTCGACGATGGCTGGTTTGCGGAGCGCAACGACGACAAGCATTCCCTTGGCGATTGGTACGTCAACACCAAAAAACTGAGACACGGTATCAACGGATTGTCGGAGTACGTACATCATTTGGGCATGAAATTCGGCCTTTGGTTTGAACCGGAAGCGGTCAGTCCGGAAAGCGATTTGGCCAAGGAACACCCCGATTGGATCATCCGCGACGGCATCCATGAGCCCTTGATGGCGAGGAACCAGTACATGCTCGACCTCACCATACCCGAGGTTAGGGCATTCATTTTGGACTTCCTGTTTAAGACGATCGAAGAAGCGAAGATCGACTACATTAAGTGGGATTATAACCGCCCGATGTCGGACATCCCGTATGGCAAGGGGTTCTTCTTCCATCAATATATCCTTGGGCTGTATGAGATTTTCGACAAGCTGACGGAACGCTTCCCTGAGCTGCAAATCGAGAACTGCGCTTCAGGCGGCGCGAGGAATGACCTTGGCATGTTCAGCTATTGCTGCCAAGGCTGGGTCAGCGATGACACCGATTCCTTCCAACGCGCCCATATCCAATCCCATATGCTCTTAGGATACCCGCCTTCGGTCATGTCCAACCACGTCGCGGCCAAGACGAACCACCAATTGCTGCGCCGCACTTCGTTTGGAACCAAATTCGATGTGGCCTGCATCGGCGTTCTGGGCTTCGAACTCGATATCGTTAATCTAGACCCAGTCGACGAAAAGGAGATCCAACGCGAGATAGAATTCTATAAAGCGAACAGGGAAGTCTGCCAATTTGGAACAGTCGACATCCTCACCGATTTCGAAGAGAGCGGCTTCCTTGCGGTTGAGGCTCACGATGAAAATAGCGCCGTCGTCACTTATGTGAACGACATTCAGCTTCCTAACCCGCCGCTAGAAAGGTTGGCGCTCGTTGGCCTGGATCCAGACGCGTTCTATACCTATGAGGTTCGTGAGGAGAAACTCGATCCGAAGAAATTCGGCGGCCTCGTCAACATGATTTCGCCGATCCACGTCAAAGAAGAAGGCAAACTCGTAGTGGCTTTATCCCGTCGGATCGATATGCCGATGGAGAAATTCACGGGCAAAGCGAAAGGCTCTTCGCTGAACTCCGGCGGATTCAAGCTTCAGCAGCAATGGTCCGGCGTCGGATTCAATGACGAAATCCGCGTCGTCGGCGATTTCGGGGCACGCGTGTATCTATTTAAGAAAGAAAGCGAATGACGATTAGTCATCGGATTCGAGGGGGATGTCCCCCTCTTTTCCTGTGTCGTTGCTGAGAATGACCAAGTAATACACAGGCACTGCGGCGAGGGCCATCAATGCGATCGGGTAGCCGAATCCTAAATGCAAAGCAAACCCCGTAATGGGGAACGCGATGCCAAGAACCACGGCCAATATGCTTTCGAGGACAAGGGATTTCGTGCGCCCGCCTAAGGACATGTCCGTTATCCTCATCGACATATTCGCCAGATGGGGAAGGAACCATGACATGATGAAAAGCCAAAAGGCGATATCCTCTCCTCCGGATCCGAATGCCCCGGCCATGAACAAGACCGCCAAACCAAAGCATAAACAGGAGGCGATGATCGAAAGCACGAGGTACGTGTCTATGATTTTGCTCTTTTTGGACCGGAAATAAGGGAGGTCGAACATCGCCTCGTTCTCCGGTTTTCGGGCGCTGAAATAGTTGAGCGCGGAAAACACCAAAAGAGTGATTGCCACGGGTAAGCAAACGATGGTGTAACGTATGGGGAGCAATTCTTTCGCGTTGGTCTCTACGACCTTGGCGGTGATCATGACGATGGCCGCAAGTATGACGTTGGCGACCGCCATCAAACCCGCGACGATGATCATCGCGGTGCGGTATGAATTCGGTTTGATGTCGCGTGCTTTCATTCCTGATAATCCATAACGAGATAGCCGTTCTCAAAGCTGACCCGGCATTTTTCGCCATTCAGCATAGGCATGGACGGCCCAATGTGACCAAGCGAGACATCGAATAGCATGGGGATGTTTCCGAGTGTGTCTGTCGCGGCGTTGAAGCGGTCGACGCCCATGATGGGGAAGCGCGCCGAAAGGTGGCGGCCGAAAATGAACATCTTCGCGTTGCTGAACCAGCCGGACTCCCTGAGTTCGAAGAGAGCCCTTCTAAGCGAGAGGACGTTCAGATCGCAGGCTTCAAAATACCAGATGATTCCCTCGGGGTGGGCCTCAAGGAACGGTTTGATGTCGACGTATTTCGTTCCGAGCAGATTGACGATGGGGTCGAGGCAACCGCCTAAAAGGGTGCCCTCGCGTGGGCCGTCATAGAGATAGGGGGTGATGATTCTTTCGCGATTGAACCTGGGCCTCCATAAGATGGGGTCGGTCTTTTTCGTTCCGAAGGTCCATTTCGGATAGTCGATGAAATGCTTTTCGCCGGCAAGCATGGCCAAAGCATCCTTCGCCGATGCGCGGAAAGGCTTTTCGTAGAAGCTCGGGGCGTTCGGCCCGTATATGGTTTTGACATCGGCCAACACGGTCAACGGCAAAGTCAGGTTCGCGTTATCGGAGAACCCCATGAACCATTTCGGATCGGCGTTCTTGATTGCCTCAAAATCGAAATGGGGGAGCATCTCATCCATCAGCTCGCCACCGCCCACCGAAAGAACCAATTTGGTTTCGGGGTCGAGATAGGCTTCCATAAACTCTTGGACCCGCTCTTCGGGAGAAGCGGAAGAGCACACGCCGTCTGCGCGGTACACGTTCTTGCCGATCTTGATTTTGTAGCCGGCTTTTTCCAAACGCTTGATAGCGGCGTTCAGCCTAGTGAGATAAGGTTCGGTCGTGCATCCGAATGAAGGGGCGACCAAGGATATGCCGTCGCCAGGATGCAAATAGGGAGGAGTTCTGCTCATGGGAAATATTATCTAGTTTTTCCATAGGAAAGTAAATCGCATAAGGCTAGGGGCGAAAACGTCTTCAAGACTGCCGAAGCGGGCCTATACATTTGCTTGTGGGTCTTAATTAATCTAAGGTTTGCGGGCTTATTTGAGAAAACCGCATGAAAAAGATTTTTCTATGAGTATTTCTTTTCGGACATGCTTTATAATGGGGTACATGATATTTGGAGATGATGCATATGCCCCAAGCTTCTTCTAGCTACCAGCTTTTTGGCGTTGACTTCGGATCGAATCCCGGCCAACGCGAGTTGATTCGACAGATCAATGAGGATTGTACTCGAAAACCCGTCGTGTTCTGCAAAGGGTCAGCTGGTACTGGAAAGACGTTCGCCGCTCTTGCCGCTTCCCTCGCCTTGGTCCGCGGCAAAGGAGCGAAAAAGAAATACAAGACCGTCTATTATGTCAGGGAACCGGTGGAAATTGGTCACCGCCTCGGATATCTGAAGGGTACGGAAGAAGATAAGCTCGCGCCTTATCTCGGACCCTTGCTCGACAACTATAACCACCTCATGGCCAAAGCCCGTTCTGAGATGAAGGTCTCGGAAGTCGTCAAAACCTCTAGGAGAAAGAAATCCTTTGAGGACGATGAGGATATGATGCCGAAAGCCTATCAGCATCTCCCGAACGATATCATCCCCCTTGCGCCGGAATTCATGAGGGGCCGCAGCTTTGAAAACTGCATCATCATCGTCGATGAAGCCCAGAACATGACCATCGATGAGATTCAGACCCTCGTCACCAGGATCGGTCCCTTCACGAAAATGGTCATCATCGGCTCGCCCAATCAGATCGATGTGCCTGGGCAAACGGAAGACAATAACGCTTTTGACGAATCCTATAAGATTCTTGAACCCACCGGTTTGGTCGGCTTCATCGAACTCGTTGAACCGATGAGATCCTCATTCGTCGCTGATTTCGACATGAGGTTCGTCGAGTACAAGAAAAAATTGGCAAAAGAAAAGGCCCTTCGCGCCGCCGCTAGGCAGGAAGCGTTAGGGCTTGCTCCGTCAATAAAGGAATCGGAATAGGCAGTATAGGGCGGCTCTATACGGAGTGAGCTCGTCGTAGCCTGCGAACGGTTTGATTACCGAAGAATCGAAGTCTTGCCTGATGCGCAAGGCTTCTTTTTTGATTGCATCGATGGTGCTCTCTTCACCAAGGGTGGCGCCGAAGCAGAGGATGTCATCGATTTTCAAGACGATCTGGAAGTTGATGAGGGTCGAGGCCAGAGGGGTCCAGCAACCGGAATCGACTGCGTCGCCCATGATGTCGCCCAAAGTCTTTCCGTCCGCCTGATAGATATAGGAGATATTCCCGGCTTCGCGGCCATAGATTTCCCTATTGATCGAGATGGAGGAATCCAATTCGCCTTCTAGGCACAGAGTCATGAAATTCTTTGCTTCCGGATGGGTTAAGGCGTAGATGCCGGCCAATGCGGAAGAAAGGCTGCCCTCATAGCAGGGATAGCCGCGCTTCGAGAGAGTTTCAATCAAAAGGCGTTCCTTTTCGCCTTTGGCAAGAACGCCAATGCCGGCGATGGGAGAATAATTCTGAGCGCATTCGCCAACAAACGCATCGGTCTCCTCAATCGAGGCGCTTTCTTTGGCAACAATGACATTGCCCGCGAAATCAACTAAGGAAAGCAAGAAAGAAGAATCGGTTGCCTCGACGCCGACAAAATAGCGGTAGGCGGGATTGAGTCCAAGCAATTCTTCGTTGCGTCCGACTTTCCCGTTCGAGACCTTATTGAATCGCTGAATCAACCTTTCCTCAAGCAAAGGCTTCAGTTTCAAAGAGCAGCCGGCGTTTGAAATCCCAAGATCTTCTGCAATGACTTTATTGGACTTAGGACCATGATTGAACAGCAATAGAATTACGTTTCTTCTCGAAGATGTGGTAACCATAAAAATTCACCCCCGTAAACTATATATGATTTTGTAAACGAAAGGTAGATAGTTTATGCGCGATAAATGTAAGTTTGCGCAATAAAAAAATAGTTCTCCTAAATTAAAATGACGAAAATTATAAAAAAGAAATGGCGGGATTATTCTCGACTTGATTAATGACGAATATCAAAATAAAAATCTTTGTGAATATTAAGGCCACATTATGTCGGAAATTATTAAAGTAATAAATACGATATAAGAAATTAAGTTTTTACATTATAATGGAAATCACAAAATTTTTAGTTCAAAATCATATCCTATCATCAAATCAAATAACGACTCCAAATTCAGCGAATTCGCGTCATAATTTATCCGTGAACGATAACCATGGATTATTTCCATATGCCGATCCAGACAAAGTAAAGGCCATTGAAAAATATTTGGGCGCGCCCGAACTCATCAGATTGAAAAACGTCGGCATGCACTGTGGGCTCGAATATACCTCTTTTCCTTTCTATAAGGATTTAGGAAGCTATTCGCGCTACGTGCATTCCGTCGGCGTCGCCCTCATCTGCCTGAATTTCAGCGATGACCTCAAAGTAGCCCTATCAGGTCTCTTCCACGACATCTCCACGCCTTGCTTCGCCCACGTCATCGACTTCCTCAACGGCGACCATGATACCCAAGAATCCACGGAAGCGTCGACCAGAGACGTGATCCAGGGCTCATCGCGGATCATGGAATTGCTTCGAGAGGACGGGTTTTCTCTCGACGACGTCTCCGATTACCATCGTTATCCCATCGCCGATAACGATTCGCCGCGCCTCTCGGCCGACAGGCTCGAATACACGATCTCCAATTTCATCAATTTCGGCCTCATGCCATTCGAAGAAGCGGTGGAGCTCTACAAGGACATCGAAGTCGGGACGAACGAAGAAGGAATGACCGAACTCGTCTTCAAAAACGAAGACAGAGCCTTGAAATTCGCATTGAACTGCCTCGAAAACGGCAGGATCTACGTCGCCGATGAAGACCGTTTCTCGATGGAGTACCTCGCCCGGAAACTCTTAGACGCCATCTCCCGCGGCGTGATCTCCAGGCCGGACCTCATGCTCACCGAACCCATCCTCATCGATAAGCTCTGCCGCGACCCCAAAAGCAAAGCCGATTGGGAATCCTTCCGCGCCCTGCGCGCCCTCGAAAGGCACGAAACCCCGGTCGAAGGCGCCTGGAAGATCGGCGGCAAGAAGCGCTTCATCGACCCCTACGTCAAAGGGCGCGGCCGCCTATCTGGAATCTCAGAGGAATTCCGGAACAAAGTCAAAGCCTTCAAATCAGTTTCCTTTGGCCTTTACCTAAAGTCCGCGCTATAAGCGTCTTTTCATAAGCGTTGCGATTTTTAATTTATATTAACATTTTACAAATTTTTTATTTCCGCTCACCAAATCGGTAAAAAAGTAAGACCATTTCTAGATTTTATCCTTGTTTTCGCCACGCATTCGCGCGCATAATTATCACATGAGAACCATAACTATATTCAGGCGCGAAGGCCCTCTCGGCGGCCGTATTGACGCCACGATCCTCAGCTCCGAAAAGGAACTCGGGGTCTTTAAAGCCGAGGACGAAAAAGTCGTTTATGAGCTCTGCAAAGGCGAGCATTCCATCCAGGCTCAGGTCATCGACGAAGGCGGAAAGGTCTTCCGCTCCAACGTCTATTTCCTGACCGGCGGCAAGTCGAAGAACCTCTACCTCACGATCTCCGGCTACAAGCTCACCCTCCGCAGCGAGGACGCCAAGAAATAAGGAGAGCAGCAATGGCAGAAGAAATCAGAAAAGTAGAGATCAAGGAGCAGGAGCCGATCCTTTGGGAAGGAAAGCCCATCGCCGACGGCGACAAGCCCCTCCGCAAGAAAATCGTCAAGGTCGCCAAGATGATCGGCGGCCCCTCCGGCATGATCAACAAGATCGACGCCAACGCCCCGGAATACTATGCCCTCGCGGGCTCGGTCTCCGATGAGGAGTGCGACTTCCTCCTCGCGATGGGCCTCCGCCGCATCCGCCGCGACGAGTGGATGGCGGCAAAGCTTAACTGGGACATCGACCGCATCCATAAGGTCGGCGACCACCTCGGCTACCTCGGGACCATCAGGGTCGACCTCCACGACGATGGCCATTACGAGTATTTCTGCCCGATCTTCGCCCCGGGCCTATTGGAGATCATGGTCGTCTCGCCGAACGCCGAGAAGCATCCCGAGATCCGCCGCGCCTTCAACCAGTACACCCACGACCGCCTGAAGACCCTCGGACCCATGATCCCGAACGGCTATGGCCTCATGAGGGTCATCCCGATCGAACGCGCCCTCCCTAAGGGAGAAGAAGTCGATCCCCGCGACACCCTGTCCTACTATATCGATAAATACGACACCTACTCCGTCGGCGATTGCTCTTGCCGCCTCTCCCGCTCCACCATGGGCGAAGGCTGCGGCCACATCTACAACGACCGCTGCATAAAGCTCGGCAAAGCCGCCAAATACTTCATCCGCACCGGCAAGGACCGCGAGATCAGCCGCAAGGAGCTCGAGGAGATCATGTGGAAGTGCGAAGAGGAAGGCCTCATGCACTGCATCCCGAACATCGAGGGCCTCAAAGACGGCAACACGACCGCGATCTGCGACTGCTGCGGCTGCGCCTGCTTCGGTTTGCGCCCTGTCGAGGAATTCAAGACCAACGACGCCGTCGCCTCGAACTACCGCTGCGAAGTCACGGTCGAGAACTGCGTCGCCTGCGGCAAATGCGTCGAGTACTGCCCCGTCAACGCCATCAAATTAGGCGTCAAGCTCCCCGAGAAGAAGAAGACCAAGATCGCCTTCGGCAAGCCGATCGCCTCAAGCACCGTCAAAGCCGCCAAGGTGAGCTCTGATTACCGCTTCACCCGCAACGACGTCATCGAAGAGACCGGCACCGCCCCCTGCAAGACCTGGTGCCCGGCCCACATCGGCATCCAAGGCTACATCAAGATGGCCGGCGAAGGCAGATACCGCGAAGCCCTCGCCCTCATCAAGCACGAGAACCCCTTCCCCGCCGTCTGCGGACGCGTCTGCTACCACCCCTGCGAACTCCATTGCACCCGCGGCTCAATCGACCAGGCGGTCGCGATCGACGACATCAAGAAGTTCATCGCCGAGCAGGAGCTCAAGGAAGAGAACCGCTTCATCCCCTGGAAGCAGCACGATTACAGCGACAAGAAGATCGCCATCATCGGCGCCGGCCCCGCAGGTCTGTCCTGCGCCTATTACCTCGCCCAGAACGGCTACGACATCACCGTCTTCGAGAAAGAGGATAAAGTCGGCGGCATGCTGACTTTCGGCATCCCGGGCTTCCGCCTCCAGAAGGACGTTGTCGACGCCGAGATCGACGTCATCCGCCAGATGGGCGTCAAGTTCAAGACCGGCGTCGAAGTCGGCAAGGACGTCACGATCCAAGAGCTCCGCGACCAGGGCTATAAAGGCTTCTTCGTCGCGATCGGCGCCCAATTGTCCCGCCTCCCTGGCGTCCCGGGCGAAGATAACCCCGACGTCGTCGGCGGCATCGACTTCCTCCGCGACGTGAACCTCGGCCGCGGCAAAGCCCTCCATGGCAACGTGGTCGTCGTCGGCGGCGGAAACGTCGCGATGGACGTCGCCCGCACCGCTTTGCGCCAAGGGGCCGAGAAAGTCGACCTCTACTGCCTTGAGCAGCGCAACGAGATGCCCTCCTCCGAAGACGAGATCGTCGAGGCCGAGCAAGAAGGCATCGTCATCCATAACGGCTGGGGCCCGAAGGAAATCGTCGCAAAAGAGGGCAAAGTCGCCTCGATTCGTTTCAAGAAGTGCACCCAGGTCAAGGATGCCGACGGCCGCTTCAACCCCCAATACGACGAAGCGACCCTCGAAGAGGCCCCCTGCACCGCGGTCTTGACCGCGATCGGCCAGGCCTTCGACTATGGCAAGCTCTTCGAAGGCACCAAGGTCCAGCTCTCCAAGCGCCACACCGTCATCGCCGATAGCTTCACCCTCCAGACCAACGAGCCCGACATCTTCGTCGGCGGCGATTGCTTCCACGGCGCCCGCTTCGCGATCGACGCGATCGCTAACGGCAAGCAGGCCGCCATCTCCCTCCACCGTTACGTCCAGCCGGGCCAATTGCTCGACGCCGGACGCAACCACCGCGAGTTCCACCAGATCGACATCGACAACATGGACCTCACCGGATTCGACAGGGCCGAGCGCCAAGTCCCGGCGGTCGGGCCGGTCGACACCAAGTCCTACAAGGATAACCGCGGCATTTTGACCGAAGAGCAGATCAAGAAGGAAGCCGCCAGGTGCTTGTCCTGCGGCAAAGCGGTGGTGGATCCCAACCTCTGCGTCGGCTGCGGCCAATGCGTCATCAAGTGCCAATTCGACGCCGCCCACCTCGTCAAGAAGACCAAGCTCTACGCCAAGAACTTCGACTCGATGCTCCCGATGGCCGGCCTCCACACCGTCAAGCGCGGCGTCAAGATCGCCGTCGGCGCCCTCAAGAGAGACTGATCGATGCACGAGCTAGGCTACTGCACCGCCCTCGTCGACACCCTCGAGGAGCTGATGGAGAAGGAAGGCCTCACGGAAATCCGTGAATGCACCCTCTCCGTCGGCGAAGCCACCGGCGTCATCCCGAATTACCTGATCGACTGCTGGCCGGCCGCCATCGAAGGCACCAAGGTCGCTAATTGCGTTCTGAAGGTCAACTTCATCCACGCAAGGGGCGTCTGCCGCGAATGCGAGCACGAATACGTCATCAGCGCATTCCACGGACATTGCCCCAAATGCGGCTCCGAGGATTACGACATGAAGAACGGCTACGAATTCGAGGTCACCGAGATCAAGGCCAAATAATCATCACCATCCTAAGCCCAGCCTTACCCGCTGGGCTTTTTTTGATAGAACAACGGGCGTCGCCCGAGACGAGCGCGAGCGGTCTGCGGGGTGACCGCCCCTACGCTCGTTCCATTTCGGATGAATTCGCATACATGGGTCGCACGGATTCGGATTTTATGAGGACTTGGTTTGGCCGCAATAACGGCGATTTGGGTCTTGACCAAGGCGGGCACCCTGAGCTAAGTTCGAGCTTAGCTCCGGCGCCGCCCAGCGGGACATTTGAGGATGCAGGGGTCTTATGTTTTGATATGTAGGAGCTTCTAAGTGGACTGGAATTCGATTGCCTTTATAATGGGGGCATGAAAAGAATTGAGCCTAAGGACATCACATCCTACAAAGACCCGTTCCGCCTGTTCGCGGAAGGGGCGTTGACCGTCGTTGAATCTGACGGGGAAATCGATCCGATGACGATCGGATGGGGAGGATTAGGGATCCTCTGGAGCAAGATGGTCGCGACCGTCTACATCCATGCGACCCGTTACAGCAAAATCCTCTTCGACAAAGCCGATAGGTTCGCGATCTGCTTCTTCGACGATAGCGAGGAAAGCAAGAAAGCCTTGCAGTATTGCGGGTCGGTCTCGCTTCGCGATGAGGACAAGGTGAAGGGGTCGGGGCTGACCTTGACCCATATCGATGGGGCGCCTGCGTTTATGGAAGCGAGCCTAGTCATCGTGTGCGACAAGATCGGGCAGAGCGACTTCGATCCGACGAAAGTAGAAGTGTCGCGCATCAAGGCGTGGTATGGCAAAGACGGGCCCCATACGATCTACCAGGGCGAGATCAAGGCGGTTTACGTCAAATAAGGCGGATTGCCGCCTTTTTCATATGGCGCATGCGCGCGATTGCTTTATAATTTGCCAAGTGACGGAGGTATCTTATGGATTATCTGCATAAAGTGATGGATTTGCTCAAGTCGTCGCACTCGCCGTTCCATGCGGTCAAGAACATGGCGGACGAGCTGCTTGAAGCCGGGGCGATCGAGCTACAGGAAGGGAAACCCTTCCCGAATCTAGAAGGCGGGAAGGTTTATTTCCTGAGGCGCAACATGTCCTCGATCATCGCCTTCCGGGTGCCGTCTCAGAAGCCCTACGCCTTCCGTATCGCGGCGACCCACACCGATTCGCCTTCGTTCAAGGTGAAGCCGAATCCAATCATCGCATCCAAAAACCTCGCAAAACTCAACGTTGAGCCCTATGGCGGCGCGCTTTACGCCCCGTGGCTCGACCGCGCGCTTTCCTTCGCCGGAAGGGCGATGGTGAAGTCGGGGGATGAGGTCACGTCCCGCTTGGTCGATATCGATGAGGATTTGCTTGTCATCCCCAACGTCTGCATCCATATGCGGAGGGACGCCAATAGCGAGTGCTCCTATAACCCGGCGGTCGACATGCTGCCCATCATCGGCGAATATGCCGAGGACCTGAACATCCCATCCTTATTGAAGGAGCGGGGGTGCTTGGGCGAAGACGAGGAACTCGTGTCCTTTGACTTGTTCCTCTATGACCGCGACGAGCCGAAGCTATTGGGGCGCGATAAAGAATTGCTTTTGGCCCCGCGGCTTGATGATTTGTCTTCCAGCTACACCGCGCTTCTAGGGTTCCTAGAAGGGCAAGATAAGGGGGACGTGCATGTGTTTTGCTCCTTCGATAACGAGGAAGTCGGCTCGCTTACCCGCCAGGGCGCGAACTCGACCTTCCTGAAGGATACGCTTAAACGAATCTCGTTCGCGATCGGCTTAAGCGAGGAGGAGATGCTCTCCTGCGTGGCCAATGGGTTCTTGCTGAGCGAAGACAATGCGCACGCCAACCACCCGAACCATCCGGAGCTCAGCGACCAGACGACCGATGTGCGCCTAAACGGCGGCATCGTCCTCAAGCATAACGCCAACCAGAAATACACGACCGACGCCTTTAGCGGCGCTTTGGTCAAGGCCCTCTGCGAAAAAGCGGAGGTTCCCTATCAGGAATATACCAACCGCAGCGACCTTAAGGGCGGATCCACGCTGGGCAACATCTCGAATTCCGAGATCTCGATCGCCTCGGCCGACATCGGCTTGGCTCAGCTCGCGATGCATTCCTGCAACGAGACGATGGGGGCGCTCGACGTTGAGCGCAACGTACGGCTCAACAGGACCTATTTCAGCGTCCCACTTCAGATCGTCGGGACCAACTTCAGGATCGGAGAATGACCATGGCGAATCGATTGATCCTCGTCGGAGGCGGCTCCTCCTCCGGCAAAAGCTACGTCACCGGAGCCGTCATCAAGCGGATCGGGGAGGAGAACATCACCCGCATCACGATGGATGACTATTACAAAGACCAGTCGAACATGCCCTTAGCGGACCGCTACGCGGTGAACTACGACCACCCCAAAGCCTTCGACTGGCCGCTTATGAGGCGCCAGATCCAAGCGCTCAAAGACGGCAAGACCATCGAGAAGCCGATCTACGACTTCGTCCAATTGACCCGCTCGGACAAAACCGAGGTCATCGTGCCGAAGAAAGTGATCGTGGTGGAGGGCATCATGGCCCTCGTCGACGGGCAGATGAGGGAGCTTGGGGACCTGCGCGTCTTCATCTCCGCCTCCGCCGAAAGAAGGTTCCTCCGCAGGCTCATCCGCGATAGGCGCGAGAGGGGCCGCAAATTCGAGAACATCGTGAGCCAATACTTCAACACGGTCCAGCCGATGTATGAGGAGATCGTGAAACCCTCGAGCAACTACGCCGACCTCATCATCAATAACGACGGGGTCGAGAACCTCGCGATCGACGTCCTCACCAACGTCTTCCGCGAAGAGCTCGACATCGCCTGCAATGGGCTCCGCAAACCCAGGGTCCTCGAGGATGAATTCTCCGACGAGATCCTCTCGGAAGTCTTCAACGAAAACAAATAGGAAAAGCGCTCCGCGATGGAGCGCTTTTCCTTCGAGAACGCATACACGTCCCGCTTATTTTACGGTGTCGATGGGGTTTCCGAACTCATCGAGCTGGATGGGGTTCGGGTCGTAATCGCTTTTGGCGTTCACTAGGCACGCAGCAACTAAGATCAATAGCGAGAACCTCGTCGAGGCGTATCCGCCCCAGAAGACGGGGCTGTTTCCGTTGCCGAAGGAATCGAGCAAGGAGTAGCGGCTCATGCCGGCGAAGAACCCGGCGGCCACCGCGAC
>JAILKX010000187.1 GCA_024693415.1 Bacilli bacterium | reverse complement strand
GAATAACAAGGGATTTTGAATAGATAATCATGGAAAATGTGCCAAAACGGCCGATTTTCCATGATTATAGACACCAAACGCGTTTATAATTCGCAGCTGACCACTTATCGCTTATTCTTTCTGGCCTTCATGTTCCCGAAGACCTTGCCAAACGTTCTGAAGAATATCCTGAGGTCAAAGAGGAGGGATATATGGTCCAAGTACTCTTTGTCCTTAACGCTTTTGTCATATTGGCTAAGCGGGCCATCGTTCCCCACCGACACCTGGGCTAAGCCCGTTAATCCCGGAACAAGGGCAATCGCCCCATTGTCCTTCCGGTAGCCAATGAGATCGGTCTGGGTGGTCAGCCCAGGTCGCGGCCCCACGAAAGACATCTGACCGATCAGGATGTTCCATAGCTGCGGCAATTCATCCAAATGGCTCCTCTTGAGGAAGAACCCGAACCTGAAGTAATAGGAAGGATCCACCCCTAATTCCTCAGAGGTCATATAGCTAGGGACCGTCGTCTTCATGGTCCTGAACTTCACAATTCTAAAGGGCTTATCGTTCCTCCCGCTTCTTAACTGCACGAACAAAGGATGCCCACCCGAGGCAAACGCATTGATGATCAATAGAAGAAGCATAATGGGCAAGCACACCGCAAAGAACACCAGCGAAAAGAGGATATCCAACACCCTCTTCACGAAGTATCTATATACCTTATGTTCTTTCTTCTTATTGCCCGCCATAAAAGTACCTAGGCATTATAGTCTTTCCTCATTCCTAAAGGAATAACCTCGGATAGGCCCCCGGGCGTCGCCCGAGATAAGCGAGAGCGGTCCTCGGGGTGACCGCCGCGCAGGGCAACCCATAGCGAAACAATCCGCAAGCCCAGAGCGCGCCGTCCATTTTATCTATACGCACCATTCGTCCCGCGGCATTCAAAAGTCCTCATATGAAAGCCGGGCCCGCGTGGGCCCGGCTAATCGATAGAACGTTATCGACGCTTAATTATGCTTCCTCTTGCGGGAAACAAGGAACAATGAAGTCGCCGCGACGATGACGGCGGCAATCGTGATGACGATGGCCGTTCCGTTTCCTTGCTCCAAGATGCCGTTTGGGGTCCAGAATAAGCCTTGCGCATCCTTTGCAAGGACATAGGTGCTACCGTTTATTGAAGCGTTGTTGGCGGCGGCCCAAGCGCGCATCCTTCTGCCGGCTTCATAGAATTCGCCATCTTCGATGATGAGGGTCCTTACGGCTTGATCGAGGTTGTTCCAAGGCGATTCGAGGGTCGCGTAGTATCCTTGGCATGCGGTCCCATCGCTTTCGTCATCGGTCGAGACATCGTCGAAATGGAGATATGTATCGACGAAGACCCTTGCCTTCTCCCTGGTGCTGTAGGCCAAATCGACGCTGCTGCCCGATACCTTCACATTGGTATATGTAACCGCGCCGACGCTGTTGTTATAGAATCCGATCTGAGGGCTCGACGTCTTCAGTGAAGAGTCTTCCCCGCCCTTTGGATTGGTATATGCATCGATGCACATCGTCGCAGAATACCAAGTATGCTCGGCGGTCGTTACGCGCATTTGGAAGATATCTACGTCGCGGGTGACCGATGAAGTATCCGTATAAGAGCCTCTAGTCCTAGTGAATCCATAAGTGAATCCACTTGAGATGGTGATTGCGCTCTCGCTTCTAATCGCATTGATGGTATGGCCGGAAGGAGAGGAATAATCGGTGATGAATCCACCATAATCAGACCAGTTGCTGATGAAACCACCATTATCGCTATTCGTTGTATATGAGTCCCACGGATCCCTGGCCCAAGCGCAGACAGAGGTGTTTTCTCCGCCAACCCTCGGCAGGTAGCAGGCTTGCGCGATCGTATCAGTAGTTCCATCCCAAGCAAAGTAGAAAATCAGATAGTTGTCTGCGTCATAGTAGAATGTGAATCCGAGGGCGCCATTTGCGTCTTTGCCGGCGGTGCCGCTCACGGTTGCCTCAACGTTAACCGCATCGGAATAAGCTACGCTGAGGTCGGTCATGATGAAGCCGGTGCCGAAATTGCTGTTATTCAGGACGAAAGTATCGCCGTCGCCATCCTCATCCGTATCGGAAACGGTGAACGCCGTGGGCTCGGTCCCGACCCTTTCGAGGACGAGGGTACTGCCCGTTGCTTCAGCTTCGTTCTCATGTCCGCTAAGCGAAACCGAGGCCAGCAAAGCCGACGAAAGCGCAGTCAAACCCATAATCGACAAAACGGAAGAAATCTTCATAAGGTAGTTCCTTTCTGTAAGCGGTAGAGGTTCGAAAACCTCGCCGCCAATTCTTAAATGGAATTTAATTTATGAAATCACGAAGTGATGGTTTTGTCTATAAAAACTTCTATCGACGATTATTTTTCCATTTTTCACTTAGGCGAGGGCGTTCCACTTTCGCTTCGTTTGAAAACGAAACTGATGTATCCTATTACTGCAAGCGAACCATATGAAAGAAAACGAGCCATTAGGCGAGGCGGTCGAGCCATTCGTCAAACTTGTCAACGTCAACAAGTATTACAACCGGAACGTCCACGCTGTTTACGATTTCAACCTCGAGATCAAGAAGCGGGAGTTCATCGTTTTCGTCGGCCCCTCTGGATGCGGCAAATCGACGACCCTCAGGATGATCGCGGGACTGGAGGACATCACCACCGGCGAGCTCTACATCAACGGTGAATACGCCAACGAGCTCGTCTCAAAAGACAGGGATATCGCGATGGTGTTCCAAAACTACGCCCTCTATCCGAACCTAACCGTATTCGATAACATGGCCTTTTCCCTCAAGGTGCGCCACTTCCCGAAGAAAGAAATCAAGGAACGCGTCGAAGAGGCCGCGAAGATCCTAGAACTCGAGGATTACCTCGACCGCAAGCCGAAGGCCCTTTCCGGCGGCCAGAGGCAGCGCGTCGCCTTAGGCAGGGCGATCGTCAGGAATGCGCAGCTCTTCCTGATGGATGAGCCTTTGAGCAACCTCGACGCGAAGCTCAGGGTCCAAATGCGCAGCGAGATCATCAACCTCCATAGGAAACTCAACACCACCACGATCTACGTCACCCACGACCAGACCGAGGCGATGACGATGGCCGACCGCATCGTCGTCATGAAAGGGGGCCGCGTCCAGCAGATCGGCACTCCAATCGAGATCTACCGCCATCCCGCCAACCGCTTCGTCGCATCCTTCATCGGCTCGCCTGGCATGAATTTCGCCCAATGCGAATACCGAGGCGGAACACTGACTTTCGAAGACGGGACGACGATCGAACTCTCGGAGGACATCGCCGCGAAGCACGACGATTATTATAAGAACAGGCTCTCCTCGATTGAGGAAGAATTGACGTCGCCGGAGGAAAAAGAAGAAGGCGAACGGGAAAAGCTCGAAAAAGAGAAAGCCCACATCGAATCCATTATGGGCAGCGAATCCCACAAAATCACCTTTGGCATCCGCCCAGACGCCTTCAAAGTGGCGGAAGCCCAAACGACGGGCGTTCTATCCAAAACCGTGAAGCTCGCTGAACTGCTCGGCGACGAATACTATGTCCACTTCGACTTCGGCGGGAAGGATTTCCTCGCCAAAGTCGGAAGCGAGGACGAAATCGAGGATGGCCAAAACATCCTCCTTGAGCCCAAATACGAGAAAATTCACCTCTTCGATTCGCTTACGGGCGTAACGCTTTATTGATATGGCGAGGAAAAAGCTGAAAGAAAACAGGTATGGAGGTCGCGCCAAAGACGCGACCTTATCCTTACCCGCGACCTATCCCCAGCTTTTTTCGTTCACCTACAAGAGCAATTTCCTGCTCGTGCTCAAATCCTCGATCGCGTTGTCTCTGCTCGCCCTGCCCTTTTTGGTATCGCTTTACATCAGGGCGCGCGTCGTTAGCGGGATCACGGCCACCTCCTCCGAAGAGGAGGTCGCGCGCAACATCATGTCATTCCAGGGCTGGTATGGCTTCGTCATCCTCCTCGCCTTCTGCGTATTCGCAACAGGCCTTATCGGGGCGCTTAACGTCTACAACCGCCACATCCGCAACGAAGGCGTCGTCTTCCTGCGCGATTTCCTCGGCGGCATCAGGAAAAACTTCGGCGGGGCATTCGGAGTAACCCTTCTATATTTCGGGGTGCTTGCGGTCCTCAATTTCATCCTCAACACCTTCTCCTTCCGCAGCGACATCCCCTACTACGCGATGCTGCTCGTGCTGTTCATCATCTTCTCGGCCATCGTCTATATGGCTTGGGAGCGCGCCATCATGATCGTCTTGGTCTACCGGTGCGGATTCGCTCAGCTTATCAAGAGCTCGTTCCTGATGCTGTTTTCGAAGCTTCCTTTATGTCTCTTGGACTTATTGGCCACCGCCGGCCCATTCCTAATCGCCTGGATCATCGGCTTCGCTCCGATGGTCTATGCGGTCGGCCTTGCCTATGTCGCGATAGGATTCGGCAACGGAGCGCTGCTCATAAGCCTATTCAATTGCCACATCTTCGACGAAACCGTGAACAAAACCCAATTCCCGGAAGCCTATAGGAAAGGCCTTTTCGCCGGTGGGGAAACCGAAGAGGATGGGGGGTTCGAAGGATGATCCTGTCATTGAAGGGGATACGCTTTGCCTATCCAGACGGCTTCGAAGCCCTGAGGAAAGTCGATGCCGAGATCGAAGAGAAAGCCTTCGTCGTGGTCCTTGGCGAATCCGGAAGCGGCAAGACCACCTTATTGAAGGTCATCGCCGGGCTTTTGGACCCGCAGGAGGGCGAGGTTTTCCTAAATGGGTCCGAGGCGACTTCGCTGGAGACGAAATCGAGGGACCTCTCGATGGTTTTCCAGAACAACGTCCTCTACCCCCACCTCACCATCTACCATAACGTCCTATTGGGGCTCAATGGGTTCGGGCTGAGCGAGGAGGAGATGGACGAAAGGACCAAGACGATCCTCTCCGCGTTCGGATTGAGGAATTACCTGAACTACAAGCCGAAGCACCTCTCCGAGGGGCAAAGGCAGCGCGTCTGCATCTGCAAGGCCCTCATCAGGGAGCCATCATTGCTTTTGCTCGACGAGCCGCTAAGCAATCTCGATGAACCCCAAAGGGCGAGGATCAGGAAGGAACTCAAAGCCATCTTTGAGGAGCGCGACACGAGCTTCCTCTACGTGAGCCACGACCTGAAAGACGCATCCATGGCCACCGAGATTTGGATCATGGACAAGGGAAGGATCGTCCAGCGGGGAACCGCAAAGGGCATCAGGGAGATGCCGCATAGCCTCCTCGCGTTCCGCCTCATCACAGCGGGGGAGATCAACGAATACAAGGTCCGAGTCGAAAGCGGGCGAGCCCTAGGCGGAGCGTTCTCCCTCGAATCCGACAAACCCGAGGGCGATTACGTGCTCGCCTTCACTTACAAAGATGCTTTCCTAGACCCTAAGGGACCGATCGAGGGCGAGGTTTATTCCTGTAAATTGACGAATTCAGGGATACTTCTTAACATCAAGCTGAAAGACGATTCGCTATTAGGCTGCTACGTGGACGAGGAAAGCGAAATCAAAAACGGAGACGTGCTCCGTTTCGATATCGACCGCAAGGCGATCAGATTATTTGACCTTAAGGCGAATTAGGTTATAGGAACTCTTGCCGAGGGCGATATCCATATGTCCTTTCGATAATTTGACCTGACCCTTGGCCTCTTTCGGGGCGATGGCGTCGGGTTTTTCGAATGTGTTCCTCGCGTCGAGGTCCTCGTTGGCCAAGACCTCATGGGATATGAATTCCAGATCATCGTATCCCTCCAAGGCGAGGTTTACTTCCGTCTCTTCCTTGGCGTAGTTCACGATCTGGATGTTCAGCACCCCATCGGATTCGACCGCGCAGCTCGAGATATAGTGGGCATCGCCGAAGCGCGATGGGAAGGTGTCGCCGGATAAGACGGCGATCTTCTTCGCCATGCCGCGCATATAATGGCAATAGTTGCTGAAGGGGTAATAGATGCCATTCAGCAATACTCCGCCGTCATTTTCGGTCAGCACCGGGGCGATGACGTTGACGAGCTGGGCCAAGCAAGCGATCTTGACGACATCGCAGTTATTGACCAAAGCGTTCAGCAACCCGCCGAAGACGAGGACGTCCTTCATCGACTGATGCTCTTCGAGCAGATGCGGCGCCACCACATAGTCTTCCGGCATTTCGCCGATGTTATACCAGACGTTATATTCGTCGAAGCAGAGATAGAAGGGCTTGCTATGCCTATGCTTGGTCTGAAGATAGGTCAATAGCCCGCGGAAGGTGTCGATGTATTTGTCCATCGCGAGATAGCTCGCGTAGAAATCGTCCTCGGTGGTGCTTTGGAAGAAATACTGGTGGATCGAAAGGTAATCGACCTCATCGTATAGGCCATCCATGACGATCCTGTCCCACTCGGGGAAAGTCGCCATGTCGATCGAGGAGGAGCCGCAGGCGATGAATTTGATATTGGGGTCGACTTCCTTCATCTTGCGGGCGGCTTCCTTGGCCTTCACCACGTATTCCTCGGCGGGAAGATGGCCGATCTGCCAATCGCCGTCCATCTCGTTCCCGAGCCCCCAATACTTGATGGCGTAGGGCTTTTCGGATCCGTATTTCCTGCGCAGCGTCGCGTATTTTCCATTTCCGTCGCCATTGCAGTACTCGACGAGGTTGCGGGCGCTTTCGGTGGTGCCGGAGCCAAGGTTCACCGCCATCATGGTATGGCTGCCGACCTTCTTGATCCACTTCATGAACTCATCGGTGCCGACCTCATTGGTCTCGATGCTCTTCCACGCCTCCTCTTTCTTGGTGGGGCGGTTTTCCTTCGGCCCAATGCCGTCTTCCCAGAAATAGCCTGAGACGAAATTTCCGCCGGGGTAGCGGATAAGGTTGAGGTTCAAGGGACGCAATACGTCGGCGACGTCGTTCCTGAACCCATCTTCGTCGGCGGTCGGATGCCCTGGCAGATAGATGCCGCCGTAGACGGCCCTCCCCAAATGCTCGATGAAAGACGAGAACATCGTGTCCTCCATCTTTCCGATGTCGAGGCTTCTTGAGAGGAATAGTCTGTAATTGCGCATAAATGCTCCTTTATATCTGTTCTCCTAATGGATTCTTGATGGATTCTTCGACCGCTTCGAGAATGGCTGCTTCCCCCTCTTCTCCGAATAGCGGCCCATCTTCGCCTTCGATCAGGAAGCGGCTCGCCTCATAGCCGGAGAGGATGCTCCCCAAAGCGATCGAGGCGGCATAGCAGCCTAGCGTCCCATTGAGGTGGCTGCCGTCCGCGGTGAGGTTATATCCCTCGAGGGATTCGTTCCCGCGAAGGCGGTTCACGATCTCGCCTAGCGGCAATAGGAAATCGACGGATTCCTCGATCCCGCGGGAATTATCGATGAGCCCTTTATACATGGCTCCCCCATCGTTCCCGTAACCGTCGTAATAGGCATTGTCGACGTAGACGCCGTCATCGTAGGCCCACGGAAGGCAAGATCCGAAGGAAGGGACCTTCCTCCCTTCGCCATCGCAATAGGCCTCCATCGCTTTCACCAGGGGCCCGAGATTTCGGTATCCCCCTTCGAGCGATGCGGCGATATTGTCCTCTTGGAGGATCACGATGTCATAGGCGGCGCTCCCGCTTAGGATGCTTGGGATGTCGCGAAGCGGGCTATAGGACCAGCTGTCCGTCCCATCTTTGCATTCGCCCAGGGTATAGATTGCGTTCCCATTAAGGAAATTGACGTAATGGTCGCCCACAGTCGACCCCGACAGCGTAAGCGTGGATATCGAATAATCGAAGGAACCGTCCGCCGAATGGATGTATTTGGCCATGCTGCCGACGGTTTCGGCGACGTATTCATTGCCGATCCAAAGCACGTTGCAGGTCGTCCTGTTGCCGACCTGCACGGAGACGGTCCTCTCCATCTCCTCGACGCCTTTGAGGGATACCTTGACCCCATAGTCCCCGACCTTCGACTTGTCATAGCCGCTCAGGTCGAGTTCGTATTGGTCCCTGCCGACCCCTTTCTTGTGATAGGAAACGACGAGGTTGTCCTCACTGAAGTTGTCCCAAAGCTGATAGCTCGCCTCATGGGTGGCCTCGAATCTCGATAAGGTGTAGCGCGGCTCAACCTCGCAGGAGCAAAGCAGGCAAGGCAAGGACAAAAGCGCGATGAAACGGTTCTTCATGTCACTCATCCTCCCCATCGAAGCCGTTCTTGGCGCGGTTCTTCTCGTTGAGCCTCGCCGCGGATTTGGCTTCCTTTCTGTTCTTGAAGATCAATATGACGGCGCAGACGGCGGTCAATCCGAGCAGGCCCGCGAACACGCCGATCACGACGCCGGCCTGCCAGAGATGCTCCCGCGGAGCGGATGCGCCATAGGGATAGAAGGTCGCGAAGGTGACCTCATAGGAAATCGATTCGGCCTCCAGCCCATAGGCGTCCGTCGCCGAAACGATTACGGTATAGACGCCTTCTTGCTCGACCGTGAAGCTATTTTCGTCAGGGGCAAGCGCCTTATATAGGCTGCCGTCTTCATTCCTCACCTCGATGGCGGCCTCCACTTCCTCGCCCAGGTAATCCAAGGCGATGTAGGAAGGCAAGCGATACGGCTCGCCGACGTAGCCGCTCGAGCGGCGTTCGCCGAGCTCAACGATCACCGGCTTATCGCTGTCGCTTGGCGCATAGGGATGGATCCGCTTCGCTGAGCCGACTTCATAAGAAGAAACATCGCCGCTCGCATTGAAGAACCCGAATCCGGTTTTGGCCGCCGCAAGCGCGCGATCGCCGAACGATTGCCTGGCGAAAGAGAGGGAATAATCGGGCTTTGGGCCGAAGGATAGGTAGATGTCGAGGCGATCCCCGACGATCCCCGCCTCAAAGCTCACGCCATCCCTGATGTCGGTGACCTCAGTCGTGGCAAAGGCCCATTCGGCTCCGCCCAAAGCGGCTCCGCCAAGCCGGCCGCTCACCTTCATGAGGGTCGATTCCCCATCGAATTCGAACAGGATCGCGAGATAGTTGCCCTGATCCAAATAATAAGGGTAGGCGCACGCATATGAGCGATCCCCGTAAGAGGAGGTGAGCTTCAGCGTCGCGGCCAAATAGGAATCCGCGGCTTCATTCGCCGATAAGGCGTGGACCTCATTCTCATAGGTATCGGGATTCAGGATGTCCCAGGCTTCGCTTAAGGTTCCCTCGCCCACGGTCCAGTTCGCGCCGTAATCGCTGCCGCTTAAGGTCCAACCCCCTTCTTCGCGCGAACCGAAGTAGACGCTGTCGAGGTCGCGAGCGGCCAATGGGTCGCCGTTGAGCTTGAAGCCGGAGAAGATGACTTCGCCGCACTTATATGCGTATAGCCCGATCTTCGGGGTGGCCTCAAGCAAAGGCGAAGCGGTTTCGCCGCCGGCGGGATAAGTGAAGGCGTCGACGCAATAGGAAGGCGTATACCAGACATGGAATTCACCGTCTTTCCCCATCCCGGAGACCGAAAGTTGGAATTGGTCGACCAGCCTTCCGCTATATTCGTGTCGGTAATAGGAGATCCCGATGTCATAGCCATCGGACAAAAGCAGATTCGAATTATCGAAGAAGTTATTGAAATTCCCATCGGCCCCGCTTGGGAATTCGGCGTCGGCGATGAAGCCGTTGTAGCGGGAGGCATAGGAAACAACGCCCTCCATGTCGGCGAAATTCCCGACGTCCCATGGGTTTCTGCCCCCTTGAGGCGTCAAGCCGTCCGAGGTCTTGGCATAGATATTGAACCATCCGATGGTGTCCGCATCGACTTCCTCGACCTTTTGCGAATATCCGAACGTCAGGGTCAGGTAATCCGATTCATCGTAATAGAGGACGAACCCAAGCGTCGCGCCATCCACCACCCCGATCTCCCCTTTGACGTGGCAGCGGAAATCGTTGCGGTTCTCTAGATAAGCGCCGTTCCGGAGCACGTAGAACGACGAATTCTCCGCGCTTTCGTTACCCATCTTCATGTTGCCGTCTTTGTCGATTTCGCGGGCGACGGATTCCTCGCCCACGTAGGAGAACTTCCCTAGTGTCGGCTCCTCGGCTTCCGCTTTCTTGTTCGCGAAGACGATGTCGGAATAGGTGACGTCGCCGACGCCGTTATTGAAGAAGCAAAGCTGCGGTCTGTTCCAGGCGAATGGGCTCTCGCCGCCCAAAGGCGAGGTGAAGGCGTCGACGGCGAACTTCTTGGAGAAGAAGCGCCTTGGCGTCGCCTTATCGCTTTCTAGTCCCACGACCTCAAGCTGCAGCACGTCGACCAATTTGCCCTCATAGGTCATCCGATCGACGTAGAGGGTGAGGTCGATGCCGTTTTCAAGCAGCACCACCGCCCCTTCGGAGCGCAAATTATACATCAGGTTCCCGTCGCGGTCGTCGCCGCTCGTCCAGCCATAGTCCGACCAGCAATCGTAGAAGGGCGAGGGATCGTTCTCCTTGAATTCGGCGCTAGGAAGGGTCGCCACGGAGAACGAAGAGGTGGTCTTGTCGTCGATCCGCCCGAACATGGCCGCCTCATCGAAGGTGCCGGTGACGTTCGAGGAGTTCCAATGCAGGTAGAAATTCAAATAGTTCCGGAAGTCGAAGTAAATCGAGAATCCCAGCGCCCCGTCGGGGCAATCGCCCACGCCTTCGCTATAGCAATGGGCCTTGAGATAATAGGAATTCGAGACGGTGTCGAACTGGCCAGAGCCGACGTAATTGCATTCCCAGCCTCCGCCGGAGGTGATGGTCCCTTCCTCTTCGTCGATCGCAAACGTCGGGGCGCCGCTAGGCTTCAGCACGGAGAATCCCGAAAGGTCGACTTCGTGGCTCACGTAGGTCTCGGATGGGGCCGCATCGACTTCCAGCGGGGCGATGGAAAGTGAGGCCGCCAAAAGCGAGAAGAGCGATAGCAGCAAAGCCAAGGCCCAGCTTATTCCTTTCCTATTCATCTGTCCCCCTTCCCCTTCTTCCGGAAGTAGAAGAAGACCTTGAAGGCGATGTAGACCGCGATGAACGAGGGCACGGAGATGAAGATCGCATAGGCGATCGGGATGGAAATATCCTTGGGATTGGTAACCGTATAAGCATCGTCATAGACGTCGGAATCGATGTGGTTGGTGCCGCTTTTGGATTTGACGCGGTAAGAATAGGTACCGGTGTAGCCGTCCTCGTCGGTCGCCGATATGAGGACCTCGTAGTAACCGACCTTCGTCGGGATGAAAAAGTTCTCGCCATCGAGGTAGACCTTCTCGCCATCGGGGTCGCTGACCTCGATTTCGTAGGGGATCTTCCTGCCATAGGAGTCGCTTGCCGCGAAATCGGGGATCACGATCTTCGTGTTGACGCTGCCGCTGTTCACGAGGCTCCCGATCGGCTCGACCGTCGGAAGGGGGAGGATCACCTCATGCGACATCGCGACCTTCAGGTTCTTGATGACCGTGTGCTTGGTCTGGAAAAGATAGAATCCGACGGAAGGCACCGCATCCGGGTTCTGGTCCTCTTTCTCCTTGAGCCCGGAGAACATGAAATTGTCCAGCCCGAAGTTCAATTCATATCCGTCGGCGATCATCGTGAACGCGTCGCATTCCCTGCCCGCATACGTCTTCCTCGTCTTCTTGACGCAGAGAGAGAAATCCTTCGAGGGGTCGGGCGCGGTCGCCTGAAGGGTGCTCGGGCTCAGGTCTTTGTTGACCCTGTCGGGCCAAGCGCTATGCCATTCGCTGTTGGGATGGTCGGCGGACCCCTCTTTGGGGATCCAGCAATCGCCGTCGTCCTTCACGTAATAATCGACGTGGGTCGAGCCATCGAGCTTCACGTATATCTGGACGTCGAAGAGGTGGCCATCTTTGATCTCCACGTCGCTGCAGCGGCAGTATTTCGCGTAGCAAATCGCCCAGTTGTTCTCATCCAAATACCAAGGCACGAGGCCGATATGCACCTCATTGACCCGGCCCTCGAGGATATCCTCGCTCGAGGTGGTCCCGTTGAAGGTCGCCGACATCTCGACGCTCGCCCCGGCGATGTCCGCGAATTGGTCGGTCAGCAGGAAATTGCCGACGAAGACGTCGTCGTAATTGAATTCGTGCTGCGATTCGTCGGCGTAGAAATCGAAGGTCTTGAACGATTCGTCGATCGTCCAAAGCCCCTCTTTGGTCGTATCGGTCCAATCCGAGGCGAGATAGGAGATGGTTTGCTTCCCATCCTCGGCGGCGCAGCAAATCGCCGCCTTGGCCGAAAGCGGCAGCAATGCGCCGAGGGTCGCGGCGATGGCCAAAAGGAACCTGAGCCTCTTCATAGCTTCACGTCCTCCAGGCTATAGACGCCGTAATCCATATAGGTATAGACGATCGGGTTGACCTGCCCTACCCCGCACCATGGCAGCCAAAGCGTGCCGGACTGGTTGGTCGGCTTATAAAGGAAATCGCTGATCTGGCAGGCTTCCGCCATAAGGCATGGGTAGCGGTAGCCGCGCTTGCCCTCGTAATCGGAGAGGTGCTTGACCGCGTTTTGCAATGTAATGGCAATATCGCGGTACACTTCAAGGCGCGTCGCCTCATAGATCTTGAACAGGTCATACCAGATATAGGCGGCGAAGCAATCGATGCCAGCGTGACCGGTCGCGATGACCGAGGCGCCCATCGCATTGCCTTCCAAATATGGGCAATATGCGGCGTAGCTCTCGCTGCAGGGGCAGGCGAAATCGTACATGAAGACCCATGACAAAGCGCAGCATGCCGCATGGCGCATCGCCTTCTCGTATTTTTCTTCCCCCGTCAGGGCATAGGCGTATCTAAAGCCATACATCGCGTAGATCGCGGCCTCTTTGTCGACGACGTTCGCGTTGTCGCAGGTCCCGCCTACGTATTTGCCAAGGCCCTCATAGATATGCGTGTAGGAATACTCGGCCGCGCTGATCGCTGCATCGCGATAGGATGCGGTCCCGGTCAATTCGAACATCCTGGCCAGGAAGCGGATCGCGATCGGTGTATTGAGCTTGAAGCGCGACGGATCGGAAGCGTCGTAGCCGAGGTTGTCGTCATCGAATGAGGTGGCGTCGGGGATGCCGCCAAAGCGGTCGAAGGCGCGGTTGAAGGAGCCGTCCTCGTTTTGGATTTCGACAAGGCTATTGGCCAAGCGGATGCAGGATTCCTTCCAAGAAGGGTTATCCACCCCGTTCTCTTTGCCGTAAAGATAAGCGTCGAGGATGCCGTCGTAGCCGTCGCAAAGCATCCTAAGATAAATCGAGGCGTATTCCGAATCGCCGCTGGAATGGCTCTTGTCATTCCCCTCCCACCAGACATAGGGAAGGAGGCTATCCGCTGGATAGATCTTCGACGAGCACCAGAAATCGACGATGTTCCGGCCTTTTCTCCTGTATTCCTCATTGCCCTTGACCAAGCCCTGGCGGTAGAGGTGCGCCCCGACGGAAGTCTGCTGCCCCACGAAGCCCATCTGGAATGAATAGGAACCGGGGTCCTCCTCGGGATCGAGGTTCAATTCCCACGGGATGCCGGCGGGATGGCCATCTTGATTGCCCTCTTCTTCCGGGCCCATGTATTCGGCGCTGAAGCAATCGATGTTCTGCTGATAGACCAATTCGTTGTCCACCGCTTCGCTTTCGGCTTTCAAATAAGGGTAAGACGATTCATAGGAATCAACCAACGCGTCGTTGAAATTGGCTTTGGCGCCGCTAGTGATGCCGATCTGATATTCATGGAAATGGAGCTCGGAGACCTCATGGAAGCGCCTCGACCAGCCAGCGCCGCTATCGAAGGTCGCAGGTCCTTCCGCGCAAGGATAGCAGAACGTCGCGGCCACTTCGATCGCCGACCCGTCTCTTTCGCTTTCGAATCCGAGCGATCCGTATTCCAAATCGTCGTTGACCGCGCCGTCGGAGCCACCGCCTAACTCATCGTTCACGGTGATATGGGGGTCGGCGTGGACCAGGGCGAAATATAGGGCCGCGTTTTTGCTATAGGCCATCGCCATCGGGATGCCCATCCTCGTCTCCTTGACGTAGATCTGCGGGTTATAGAGGTTCGTGACCAAAGCGCTCGCGTCGTTGTATTTCGCGTCTTTGTAGACGGTGGACGGCAGGAAGAAATCGAAGTCGTCCACGCTCGTCGACCCCTCGCCATTATGAAGGGTGTAGAGCGATTCGTAGCCGACGTCGCGCTTTTTGGCCTTGATGACCGTGACCTTGCGGTTCAAAGAGAACCCAGATGCCTCGCTTAAGAAGTAGCTGTCCATCACCCGGAAGCGAGACTTCGATTCCGTCTCGACGATGGAGATGCAATGGTAGCCGTAATTGGTTTGGGTGACCGCGTCATAGCCGCGGGAATACTCGCTTGTCTTATACATCCCAAAGGATTCGGCGCCTTTGACGACGATACGCGCGGGGGCATCGCTATATGCGATCGTGGACGAATCATCCTTCAGGTAGATCCCAAATAAGCCATCTTCGCCCTTTTCGAAGGAAAGGTAGACGGATCCGTTGCGCAAAGCCGGATTCCCGTCGATTTCCGAAATGGCTCCGCTCGGGGCGTCGTCCGCCTCGAAATAGCCCTTCAGGGTGTCGGTGCCCCTGCCGCATCCGGAAAGGGATGAAGCGAGGAACGAAAGGAATATGGGAAGGATGAGCCGCTTGTCCATAGGTCTTACTTCATGCCCGTCATGGCGATTCCCTCGACGAAATATTTCTGGCACGCGAGATACAGCAGCAAGGTCGGCAAAAGCCCGATGATGGAGGCTGCCATCATCAGGGGATAAGGCGATCCGTTCGCCGATTGGGTGGAGGCGATGAGCAATTGCACCGTGCGCATGCTCGGCTCGCTGTTGACGTAAAGCAAGGGACCCATGTAGTCGTTATAGCACCCGTTGAACGATAGGATGACCTGGGTGATGACCGCCGGGGCGGACAAAGGGAGGATGATCTTGAAGAAGACCGCGAACTTGCCCATCCCATCGATCTCCGCCGCTTCTTCGAGCTCTTTCGGGAGCGTGCGGAAATACTGATAGAGGAAGAACATCGTCATCGCGCTTCCGAACATCCCGGGCACGATGATCGGCAAGGGCGTGTTGTCCCAATGGTAGAAATCCTGGAACAATAGGAAGCTGGGGACCATCGTGATGATGCCGGGGATCACCATCGTCGCAAGAAGCAGGTAGAAGACGATCTGCTTGCCCCTGAATTCGACCCTGGCGAACCCATAGGCGGCCATCGCCGAGCAAAGCACCCCAACGAGGATCGGCGGGGAGACATAGAGCAAGGTGTTGACGAAGGCGCGCCACACGGGGATGCCGTTGGCCGCGGATTCGGTGAAGAACTTGTAGTAGCTGCCGATGTCGATGGTCGTGCCGATCCGCCAATCGAAGGCGGCCGCGGTCGGATCGTTGAAGGATACCCCCAGCGCATAGATGAACGGGAAGACGAAGAATACCGACATCGCGATCAGGATCATGTAAGCGAAAACCTTCGCCGAGATGGCGGGGACCTTCCGCTTGAAGGAATTATGCTTACGCTTCATATCAGGAATCATAGTTGACCCAAAGCCTCGATCCGACGAACTGGAACGCGGAGATGATGAGGATGCAGGCGCCGAGGATGATGCCACATGCGGTGGCCTGCCCCCTGAAGTTGTTCGCGGTCCTGATGTAGATGAACCAAACCGGCGACATCGCCCATTCGGGCGTGCCGTGCGCCCCCGCCAAAGCCTGGAAGCGCGAGAATTCCTGAAGCGTCCCCGAGATGCCGGTGACGAGGATATAGAAGATCGTCGGCGAAAGGGCCGGCAAGGTGATGTAACGGAATTTCTGCAGGAAGTTCGCCCCGTCGACCGAAGCGGCCTCATATAGGGTTTTGCTCACGCCTTTGAGGGAGGCGTAAAGGAGCAAGATCGAGGTGCCTAGCCCAGCCCAGACCCCCATCACCATCATCGAGATCAGGAAGTTCTTGTCGGAGATGAAGTTGATGTCCTCGCTTATCCAGCCCAAGCCTTTCAAGGTTTGGTTGATGACGCCGTATCCTTGGGCGTACATCGACTGCCAGATGAAGGAGATCGCGATCGAGCCGCAGATCGTCGGAACGTAGAAGATGGCCCTGAAGAGCAAAGAGCCCTTGGGGTTATTGACCAATAGGCTTGTAAGGATGACCGCGATGAAGATCCCGACCGGGACCGCGGCGCAGGTGATCAATACGTTGATCATGCCCTGCATGAAAAGCGGCTCTTGGAAGGCGGTGATGTAATTGTCGAAGCCGACGAACTCGGCCCCCTCCATGCTCGCTTCGGCATCGGTGAAGGAGATCACGAAGGCATAGCCTAGCGGGAAGGCGAGGAACAGCAAGATCCCGATGAGCAGCGGCGCGACGAAAACCCAGCCCGCAAAGGCTTCCTTCAGGCGCTTCTTATGCACGCTGCTTTTCTTTTTGTACCTCGCTTCCCTGACCATATGCTTATTGTTTCAATTTCAGGTTGACGTTCCTCTCGGTGGTCTCGAGGAATTCGTCGACGCTGATGCGCTCCCCTTCGTCTTCTGCATATACCTTCTCGACGTCTTTATCGTAAGCTTCCGTCTTCCAGAGTTGGCTCGAATGGTAGCTCCATAGGCCGATCGGCTGCTCCTCGGCGGCCTTCAGGAAGCATTGGAAATTGGCAGGTTTATTGCTCGATTCGCGCTCGATGTAGTCCTCTTGCTCGGCCAACGAGGGGTAGACCGGAATCTGGAACCCGGTCGCCGAAAGGAGCTCCTGCCCTTCCTTGGAGGCGATGTACTCAATGAGCTTCCATGCGGCATCCTTATGCTTGCTGCCATTGTACATGGAATAGCCGACCGATCCGCTCCAGGCGTTCTTGGTCGGGTTGACGCTTCCGGCGGGAACCGGGCACACGTCCCAATCGAAATCGAGTTTGCGGAAGGCGGCGACTTTGCTCTTGAGCCCAACGTAACAGGCAAGCATCTGGTTGGAGAAGAGCTTCGCTGCATCGCTTCCGGTGGTCCAGGAAGCCGGGGGCTGGACGCAGTCGTCCTCGGTCCAAGACACATCCACGTAGGACTGCTGCATGTATTCATAACCCTTCTTGAGCCCGGCTTTGGTCGCGGGATCGGTCGGGAATTTGGTGCGTTCGGGGTTCAGGAAATCACCGCCGCAGGACCAGACGAGCCCTTCGGTGGACAACCCGCCCACGCCATACATGGTGACGTTCCCGGATGCATTCTTTTGAATCAGGCTACGCCACATCGAGAAGGCATCGTCGACATCCATGATCTCGGTGTTGCTGGGATATGGCAAGTTCGCTGCGCGGAAAGCCGCTTTGTTGTAATACATGACGGTGGGCCCGATGTCTTTGGGCAAGGCGATCATCGTTCCGGTCGTCCCGCCGCACCTGCCCTTGTTGAAGTCATAGCGGTAGCGGCTCACGGCCGTGGGGTACATCTCGTCGAGGTCCACTAGATTGCTTTCCTCGATATAGGGGCCGAGGTCCTCGCATTTGCCGCCGCCTATGCGGGCCCAGGACATCACGTTGCCATCAGGCATCAAAAAGACGTCGGCGACGTCGTTGCCGTTCAGCCTGATGGAATAGGCCTGCTCATAAGAAGAGAGGATCGTGAGGTTCACGTTGATGGTCGGGTAACGCTTATTGAAGCCCTTAAGCATCGTGTTGAGGACGCTCATCTCGATCGATTGGCCGTCGCCGTCCCAATGCACCAGATTGATGGTGCACGCCTCACCCGCGTAGGGATTCTCGGCGAAGAGGCCATCGTATTTGGCCATGATGCCGTCGATGTCCTCGTTATCGACGTCTCCCTCCTCTTCCTCGAGGCCGAACTGGGTGTTGATGATCTTGCAAGAAGACAAGGAGGCACAGGAAAAGATAAGCGCGAAGCATGGGAACAAAGCGCGGAAGAAGGTTCGGCGCTTCATCGCCTCCCCTCCTCCTTTCTAAGGAAACTGAAAGGATCGGACGGTCGCCCGCCAGCAAATGCGGCACGTGCCTGCCATATAAGCAAAACCCTTTCAGACATAATGCTTCTATTGACGTGATCCTGCATATATTAGCATGATTTCAGCCGCCGCGGTCAACAACCTGAGCCCAAACATAAAAATTTATTTTTTTATGGCGAAGTCACATGCTTCTTTTGCGCGAACGCGAAATGCGATCGTTGACGGAAAACGCTCGGAATAAACTGGCTCCGCAACCATATCAAAAAAAGCCAAGCCACCCCGTTAATCGGAGAAGCTTGGCTATCTTTATATATGGTTACTTCACGACCTCGAAGAACGTGTCGGGCCTATCCTTATCGAACACCTCGTTGCACGTCATGATCGTGACCAAATTCTCGGTGTCTGATAGGTTGATGATGTTATGGGTCCATCCAGGGACCATATAGACCGATTCGATCTTGTCACCCGACACCTCGAACTCGACGTATTCGCCGGTGTTGATGTTGCGTTCCTGGATGAGCGCGTGGCCACTGACGACGATGAACTGCTCCCACTTGGAGTTGTGCCAATGGTTGCCCTTGGTGATCCCGGGCTTAGAAATGTTGACCGATACCTGACCGCAGTCTAGAGTGTGCACCATCTCAGTGAAGGATCCCCTATCATCTACATTCATCTTAAGCGCGTACTTGAACTTCTCCTTGGGGAGATACGACAGATATAGGGAGAACAGCTTCTTGGCGAACGACCCCTTGGGCATCTTGGGCATCATGAGATCAACCGGCTGGTTCTTGAACTGCTCCAAGAGGTCCACAATCTCGCCCAATGTCACCTTATGGGTGACGGGCACGCAGCAATAACGCCCATTATCCTTAAGGATAGTGTCCACCCCATCGAACTCGCAGTGCTTCTCCTTGCTCTCAAGCAGATCGAACATCCCCTCGACAAGGTCATCGATGTATAGAAGCTCTAACTCAGTGTTTCTATCGTTCACCGTGAAGGGCTCATCGTTCGCGACCGCCCAGCAGAAGGTCGAGACCGCGGAATTGTATTTGGGCCTAGAATGCCCCATGAGGTTCGGGAAGCGGTACACCGCAACCTTGGCCCCGGTCTCTTTAGAGTATTCGAAGAATAACTCTTCGCCCGCCAGTTTGCTCCTGCCGTATTCGGAGTTGCCGAATCGCCCGGCAAGCGTCGCCTGGATGGACGACGAAAGCATGATGGTGGATTTATTGTTATGTCTTTTAAGCGCATCCAATAAGGTGGAGGCGAACCCGAAGTTCCCCTTCATGAAGTCCTCTTGCTTCTCGGGGCGGTTCACGCCCGCGAGGTTGAAGACGAAGTCGCATCTTGAGCAATATTCGTCGAGTTTATCCTCGTCGCCGAGGTCATACTCATAGATATCCTCAATATGGATATTGGGCCTTGTCCTGTTTTTATTGTCTTTAATGTTTCTAAGGTTATTGACCAAGGCGCGGCCCACCATCCCCTTGGCACCCGTTACCAGTATGTTC
>JAILKX010000224.1 GCA_024693415.1 Bacilli bacterium | reverse complement strand
CGGAGGTGCAAAAACTGTCAAAGAAAAAGCGCGACCCTTGCAGGCCGCGCAGTCTTTTGCGATTGCTATTTGAGGGTGATCGTCGCCTTCCCTTTGCTTAAGGCATAGGTGCCGTCGCCGTTGGCGGCGATGGATCCTTCGGCGGAGAGGACTTCGTCCGCGCTTTCATCTAGGCGCAGGGTTCCGCCGTCTTGGGCATCGATTTCGATGACGGTCCCGCTTTGCCCGCGGTGATAGGCATAGGCGATCTCACCTTTGGGGGTATAGACCGAGGTCTCGATATCGCTTAGATAATGCGACGGGACGATGTCGTAGGTCCCATAGCCCTTGGAGGTTGGCTTGATGCCGGCGAAATACTCACTTAAAACCACCAGGGAGCCGCCGGTCCAGCCGTGGTTCGGGGTGCCGCCGGTTTTGGGGTCGAGGGACCATAGCTCCCACAGCGTGGTGTATTCGGAGGAGATCATATCCGCGAAACGGTTTGCCATGCGGGTGGCCGCCCCTTCAAGGTCGCCGATTTCCGCCATGGCCTGCTCGACGTAGCGTTCCATGTACGGGGAAGCCGTCTCGACGCTGCGCAAAACATCTTTGACAAGGGGGTAATCTTCCTTATTCACCAGGCCCGAAAGCACCGCCAAGGCGTTGCCGCGATCATCGTAGGTATTCCTGGATTTGCTCGCAAAACCGCCTTCTTTTTTGAATTTCGGATAGAAAGCGCCTTCGATTTTCCTCATTCGTTCCTCATAGAAGGAACGGTTTTGGTCCATGCCTAGGCTTTCGGCCAGAAGCAACGTGCTTCGCAAGGCCCAATGGTACCAGCCGTTCTCCATCAGGTCATTGTCCATGCCGCTGCCCCAATCGGTCCATTGGAACGAGCCGTCGCGGTATTCGACCGAGCCATCGGCGTTTAAGTTCCACTTCTTGAGGTAATCCTCGGCGATGGGGAAGATCTTTTTGACGGTTTCCTCGTCGCCGGTGTGATGGAGGTAATTGGGGATGGTGATGAGGAAGGCGAGGTTCTGCATCGGGCATTCATTGGAAGTCACGCTGGGCCAGCGAAGCGGGAAAGTGCCGTCGTCTTTCGCCCAGCCCGATAAGGTCTGATAGGTCTTTTGGATCATCTTCCAGCCGTCTTCGCCCATGGAATAAAGGGCTTCGTCGATTTGGTTGGAAGAGTCGCCGGCATAAGGGGAACGCTCCCGCTCCGGGCAATCCATGAACGTGTCGCGCATGCAAATGCGGACGGTGTTGTATGCTTTGTCGAATAAGACGTCCAAAGCGTCGATGTTCGAATCGAAATGGGCCCTCGTGTTGACGTTATATTCGCTGCGGCGATAGCCGACCCGCTTCAGCGTCACGCCTTTGGGGACGGTGAGGATAATCTTCATGCCAGACCGCCAATAGAGCTGTTGGTAGACGTTATGCCCCGCTTTCGCGCGGTAATCGTCCATCAGCGAAGGGAGATTCGTGGTGATGTAGGTGTCCGTCCGGATCGTCAAATGGGCGCCTTCCTCCTCGGATTCCAGTTCCAAATAAGGGAGGAATTGCATATTTTCCGGCAAAGAGAAGACGACTTCGGCATCTTCTTCGAATTTCTTGTTGAGGTTGGAACCCACATCGGCGGCATCTTTCACTTCCTCTAGCGTGAAGCCCGGGATATCGCCGAGATAAAGGTCGCCGAAGGGCAAATAGCCAGGGCTTGCCACGAAGGTCGCGTCGGCCCAAGCGGAATCGTCATAGTCCAAAGCATAGAAAGCCTCTTCCCTGCGGGCGTCATAATAAATCTCCTGCTCGGCGAGGAAGCTGTCGCGTTTGCGGTCTGGGTATTCGCCCGTGGGCATCAAGACGCGCTGGTTGCGGTAGGCATCGATGCGTTTCACTTTGACGTTTGCATCGGAGGAATAGAGGATCCCATCGACATCCAAGTCGAACAGGAGCCCGCCTTTGTCGGCGCTGATGCTCGAATTGCCGTTTTTGCCCCAATAATGGACGAGGATGCAAAGGACATTGTCCCCTTCTTTTAAGGCGGCGGTCACATCGATGTCTTGGTAGAAGGCGTCGAAGGGCGTCGGCCCGCGCTTTAAGACAGCGTCCACGGTATGGAGGGAACCATTGATGAAGACCGTGGCCTTGCTTTCGGCGGAGATATGGAGGATGGCTTGCCGCGGCTTGGCGGCGAGGCGGATGCTTTTGCGGAAAGCGACATGGGTATCCGCGATATCTTTGGCTTCCCAAATCCATTTGCCTTGGAAACGGTGGCGCTTTAGGTGGTCCAAATCCGAGATATGGGGGCGGCCTTCGCGAACAGGCAGCTCTTCGTCAATCGTTTCTTCGCTTGAAGAGGAAGACGGCTGGCTCGGCGAAGAAGAGGTCTCAGGCTCTTTGCTTTCTTGCGATGAGCTCGTTTCGGGGATCGGTGCGCTTCCGCAAGAAGCGAGCAATAGCGCGGAAAGGGCGAAAACGGTAATCTTGGGTTTCATAGGCGATTCCTCAATGGCGCTTTATTTTAATAGAAGGCGGCCAAAAGAAGCCCGTTGAGGCAAATATCGAAGCGGTAGAGACAAAAATTGTATGAAATCAGTTCTTTTTCTTTGCGGGCAAAGCGATCGTCAAGGTGAAGATGTCCTCGTCGATGCGGATGTCCATGGTGCCGCCGTATTCATTGACGACATAGGAAATCGACTTCAGCCCTTGCCCGTGGTTGGCCCGGTCCTTTTTGGTGGTTTGCAGCGTTCCGTGAACCATGTAGCGCTTACCGACGAAATAGTTATAGGCGTCGATTTCGGTCAGGGCGTCTTTGGTCACGATGGTGATGCCGATGATGCGCTTATTGGGGTCTTCGACTTCGCGGACCGCGGCGATGGCATTGTCGAGGATGTTGGAGAATAGGTAATACCGTTTGCTGGAGGGGATGTAATGGAGCGGGCTGCCATCCCCGATGGCGCTCAGCCGGATGCCGAGACGGTCGCATTCGAGCGATTTGGAATAAAGGATGGTGTCGAGGACTTGCGAGCCGGTGTGGAATTGGCGGTCATAGATGCGGACGGAATCCTTGAGTTTCTCCAAGGTGTCGTTGGCGACCTTGTCCCCGAACTCATCGAGCTTGTGCTTGATGTCGTGGACCTTGGCATTGATGAGCTGGATGGATTGCTTGGATTCCTCAAATTGGCGTTGCTCGGCCAAAAGCACCGCTTCCATCGTTTGGATCTCTTGGCTTTTACGGAGCCCGTGGATGAACTCGGTCCGCAAAACAAGGATCAAAATGGAGAAGATCAGCGTTAAGCTTACGCCGATGCTGTATAGGGCGGAGGACTCTGCGCTGAATTGGATCAGGAACGTTTTGCCGATGACGGTCACCAAAATCAAGACGAAGGATAAGATCAAAGTATGGGGCAGGTATTCCTTGCTTTCTTCCATATCCCTCTGCCGACCGAAAAAGAAGCCAAGGGGCAATTGGACCGCCAA
>JAILKX010000127.1 GCA_024693415.1 Bacilli bacterium | reverse complement strand
TAAGGTCTAGGATGCTTAGGGCCCTGACGTCTAAGCCGAAGTTCTTGGCGCGTTCGACGAAGGGCTCGCATAGGTCGATTCCGCATACACGCATCCCCTCTTTTTGGAAATGGCGCATGTCGTTGGCGGCCCCGAAGCCGACGTCTAGGATCAGGCTATCGGGCTTTAGGCGCTTCAAAAACTCGGCGTGCTCAGGCCGGATCGGGTTCTCGGCGGAGAAGGCGATGTAATCCTCGACGTGGTTTTCGTAATAGCCCATGGACAAATCATACCGCAAAAACGGGAAAAGGTGAGAAAATGGTGGCATGAGGGAACACGCGCTTAAGTTTGCATCCAAAAGGAACGATGAGGCCATCCAGTGGGATGAGCTTTTCGAGGGGCAGGGTGTACCGAAGTCCTATCAGGAATTCCTTTCGCTTCACGATCCGCGCGTCGTCCCGACCGGAAAGCTGCATCTAAATAGCGATGGCTTCGACCTCGTCTTGAACGATATGGTCGAGGTGAGCATCGCCAAAAGCTTCGCCTCCAGCGGATTCGCTAGGGCGATCAGGGGCCAGACCTACGCGATCCCCTTCGTCAAGCCCTGGGCCAAGAAGAGCTCGCCCTACTACCCCGACTTCATCATCTACTCCCACGATGGCAGGATATGCTTCCTCGAGGTGAAGTCGATCATGGGGATGTGCCAGGACGAGACGATCGCGAAGTATACCTACATGTCCGATTTCTGCAAAAAGAGGGGATACGTGTATGCGATGATCGACGTCGACCGGATTCCGTTCGACTTATATCTCTGGCCGGATTCGAATCCAAAAGCCAAGGAATTTTTCGATAAAACAATCGCCTCCTGCGGCGGGTTCAATGAGCATCATCTGAACCAATTTCTGATGCACGTCCCCCCTAAACATCGGAACGAGGCCAGAAGGGCCTTCGCCTCATTGATCCTCTTGGACCCCTACATCGAGAACCGTTATTGCCACGACGACCCGCGCCTTGTGAACGCGGTGAAAAATACGGAATCGCTGCCTTATAAAAAATTCAATGGCATTTAATTTTCGCGCGTGTGATATCATACTTTTATGGAGAAGTTCTCACAGACCCTAAAAGCCTTTATGCGCCGCCTCGTCCATGCGGTGGGTTTTGATAAAAAGAGCGCTTACGTAAGGAAGCACATGAACGAAGAGAACGTTCGTTCCGGCTTTTACATGGGCATCGTCGTCGTGGCCCTTGAGATCTGGATGCTTTTCCGCCAGATCCTCGAGAAGCTGCCCGAACGCTACAAGCCCGAGCATACCTGGCTCTGGAATTTCTTCCGCAACACCTCATATTTCTGGCTGCTGCTGTTCGTCGGCATGGCGATGGCGGTCTTCTGCTTCACCTACCACCGCAAGATGAACCCGAAGCTCCGGCTCGGCCTCAAGGTCGGATTCGCCGCGCCCGCGTTCATCTGGACCTGGCTCATCTTCTTCGAACGCTTCAACGACATGGCGATCTACAACGTCCTGATCATCATGCTCTACGCTGTTTCGGGCGCTTTCGCCGCCGCGATCATCGGCGGGGCGATCTATGAATACTACAAGGGCAAGGACGCCAACTGGCTATCGATAACGACCATCACCCTCTTCTCGATCATCATGCTCGCCTTTGGCGTTTGGGTCTCCTACCTCGACTTCATCGGCGGCAAGGAGATCATCTGCTTCCTCACGATGATGATATACGCCGCCTGCCTCTTGGTCTGGCGCCCCTATATCTCGGTGGCGATGGTCGGCGCGATCTTCGAGGGCTTCTATCTCCTGATCATCCATTACGTCCCCGAGACATCCCTTGGCGATTTCCAATCGGGCGACGCCGTCAACTACATCACCTTCTTCATCTCGCTTTCGATGGTCGCCATCTCGCTTTACCACCAGCGCTTCAACGGCGCCGACAAGAGCGAGAAGCTTGAGCGCCTCGCCCAGTACGACGACCTCACCGGCGCCCACAACTACCGCCACTTCCTCGGCGCGTGCCGCGAATACCTCGCCGAACACCAGAGCGACCACGAGGCGAAGGTGTTCCTCTTCATCGACATCGTCAACTTCAAGATCATCAACAACCAAAGGGGCTTCGAGGAGGGCAATGAATTCCTCAAGCAGACCGCCGTCCTGCTCGAAGAGGCCTTCGGCGAGGAATTCACCTGCCGCGTCGGCGACGACCACTTCGCCGCGATGGCCGAAAAAGCGACGTTCATGGAAAAGCTTCAGGACCTGAACGCAAAAGTCGTCGGCCTGAACCCCGACGTCGGCTTATCCATCGTCGCGGGCGGCATGGTATTGCCGCGCAAGGACTACGATCCGAGAAGAGCGATGGAGCATGCGCGCTACGCCTGCTCGCTCGTCAAGGGCAATGGCGAGCTCATCTACAACGAATACGACTCGAAGATGAGCGACGCCCTCAACATGCACCACTACATCACCCGCCATATCGACGAGGCGGTCGAGAAGGGATGGATCAAGCCCTTCTATCAGCCGGTCGTCTGGTCGAAGGACGGCACCCTTTCCGGATGCGAGGCCCTCGCGAGGTGGATCGATCCCGAACTCGGCTTCCTCTCCCCCGGCGCGTTCGTCCCCGTCTTGGAGGAAGCCCGCCTCATCCATAAGCTCGACCGCGCGATCCTAAGGGCGGTATGCCGCGACTTAAGGGAGCGGCTCGACGCCAACCTGCCGGTCGTCCCGGTCTCCATCAACTTCTCGCGCCTCGACTTTGAGCTCATGGACGCGGTCGAAGAGCTCAAGGCCTGCGTCGCGGAATATAACATCCCCAAAGAATTGCTCCACGTCGAGATCACCGAATCGGCCCTCGTCAACGACCTCGGATTATTGACCAACGCGGTCAAGAAGCTCAAGGCCGAGGGATTCGCCCTCTGGCTCGACGACTTCGGGTCCGGCTACTCCTCCTTGAACGTCTTGAAGGACTATAGCTTCGACGTCTTGAAGATCGACATGAAGTTCTTGGTCGACTTCGAGAACAACGAGAAGTCGAAGTCCCTCATCGAATCGATCATCAACATGGCCGAGCACATCGGCATGCTGACCCTCTGCGAAGGGGTCGAGAGCAAAGTCGAGGCCGACTTCCTCTCGAAGATCGGATGCGGGAGGCTCCAAGGCTACCTCTACGGCAAGCCGCTTCCGAAAGAGGAACTCACCCACAAGTTCTTCAACGAATAGGTCGCAACTCCTGAAACCATGGCGCCTGCGGGCGCCTTTTTCATGCGAAAAATATTTAGGGACTAAAATTGCCCTCTTGACATTTTTTGAGTTCAAGAAAACTGAGGACAGCATCTTAAGTTTTCAAAAATCTTGGTTGCGCAACAAAAATTAACACGACATCCGCACGAAAAATTTTTCTTGATTAATAGTGATTTTTGGGTCGATAATTGCCCGACAAAACAATTGTCGCAACAAAAGCAACCAACAGTTGCATGAGGGAAAATTATGACAATAGGCGAAAAGATTACCCACCTGAGGATCAACGCCGGCATGAACCAAGAACAATTGGCCGATGCCCTTCAGGTGACCCGCCAGTCCATTTCCAAATGGGAGGGCAACCAGGCCAGTCCCCAAATCGCCAAGGTCCTCGAGATCTGCCGGCTTTTCGGGGTGAAGGCCGATGAGCTGATCGACGATAACATCACGATCAGCAAGGGAGTGCACATCGATGAGCTCCCCGCCCGTCCGCGGAACAAATACTTCGGCACCGACGGGTTCCGCGGCGAAAGCAACGTGAACCTGACCGCCGACCATGCGTTCAAGGTCGGACGGTTCCTCGGCTGGTACTACGGCACCGCGAAATTCGCCTCCCGCCGCAAGCCCGGCGAGAAGGTGAGGATCGTCATCGGCAAAGACACGCGCAAGAGCTCCTATATGTTCGAATACGCGATCGCCGCCGGCATCACCGCCAGCGGCGCCGACGCCTACATCCTCCACGTCACCACCACCCCGTCCGTCTCCTATATCGCGAGAACCGACGGATTCGACTGCGGCGTCATGATCACCGCCTCGCACAACATCTTCTACGATAACGGCATCAAGGTCCTCAACGCCAACGGCGAAAAGCTCGAGGACGAGGTCACCGACCTCATCGAGGCCTACATCGACGGCGATATGGCATACCTCGGCATCGAGGAGAAGGACATCCCCTTCGCCAAGCGCGAGAACATCGGCGCGGTCGTCGATTACGTCGCCGGACGGAACCGCTACGTCGGCTTCCTCATCTCCACCGTCTCCAAGAACCTCCGCGGCCTCCGCATCGGCCTCGACTGCGCTAACGGCGCCTCCTGGAACATCGCCCGCAGCGTCTTCGATGCCCTCGGCGCCGAGATCACCTGCATCGGCATCGAGCCCAACGGCCTCAACACCAACCGCGACTGCGGCTCCACCCACATCGAGAAGCTCCAAGAGCTCGTCAAAGCCAACAAGCTCGACTTCGGATTCGCCTTCGACGGCGACGCCGACCGCTGTTTGGCGGTCGATGAGAAGGGACGCCTCGTCGACGGCGACAAGATCCTCTATATCCTCGGCACTTCGATGAAGGCCAAGGGCAGCCTGAACGGCAACACCGTCGTCACCACCATCATGTCGAACTCGGGCGTCGCCAAAGCCTTCAAGGCCGCCGGCATCAACAACGAGCAGACCACCGTCGGCGACCGCTTCGTCTACGAGAGGATGGTCGAGAAGAACTACGTCCTCGGCGGCGAGCAGTCCGGGCACGTCATCATCCGCAAATACGCGACCACCGGCGACGGCATCCTGACCGCCCTCAAGGTCACCGAGCGCATCATCGATGCCAAGGTGCCCCTCTCCAAACTCGCCTCGCCCGTCACCCTATATCCTCAATATCTCAAGAACGTGCGCGTCGTCGACAAGAAGCTCGTCGCCGCCGATCCCGCGATCCAGAAGCGGGTCGCCGAGATCAACGCCGAGCTCAATGGCGACGGCCGCATCCTCCTCCGCGAATCCGGCACCGAGCCCGTCATCCGCATCATGGTCGAGGCCGACAACAAAGAGGTCTGCGACAAATACATCGATAGCGTGTATGCGTTAATCAAAAAGGGAGGCTACATCTGTGAGCAGAATTAAGATCGTCGACCTCTATGACAAATGCGGGGTCGACTACATCGACGAATTCGTCTTCTCGAAAGAGAACCCCTGGGAGCTCCTCCCCCTGATCGGCGGATTCGCCAAAGGGCTCGTCGAGAAGGGAATCCCGGGCTACAAGCTCCTCAAGGAAGGGGTCCTCGTCGGCGAGAACGTCAAGATCGCCGACACCGCGACCATCAACGGGCCATGCGTCCTCGGCAATAACGTCGAGGTCCGCCCCGGCGCCTACATCAGGGGCAACGTCGTCGTCGGCGACGAATCGGTCGTCGGCAACTCCTCCGAGCTCAAGAACGCGGTCCTCATGCGCCACACCCAGGTCCCCCACTACAACTACGTCGGGGATTCGGTGCTCGGCAGCTACGCCCACATGGGCGCGGGAAGCATCCTCTCGAACCTGAGATCCGACAACAAACCCGTCATCATCCATAACGAAGGCGAAGACGTCCCGACCGGCATCCGCAAGATCGGCTCCTTCCTCGCCGACCACGCCGACATCGGCTGCGGCTCGGTATTGAACCCCGGCACCATCATCGGCAAGAACACCCAGGTCTACCCGCTCACCATGTGCCGCGGCGTCTACCCCGAAAACTCCATCGTCAAATCCACCCGCGTCGTCGTCGCGAAAAAATAAAAAGGAAAACACAAAAATGAAAATCGTCGTCAACACCGAAGAGAAGATCTCCGAAATGATCGCTGAGGACTTCATCGAAGTCGTCAAAGCGAAACCCAATGCCGTCCTCGGCCTTGCCACCGGCACCTCCCCGCTTAAGGTCTATGCCGATATGGCGAAGGCCTGCAAAGAGGGCCGCGTCTCCTTCAAGGGCGTCACCACCTTCAACCTCGACGAATACGTCGGGCTCGAGGGCACCCACAACCAAAGCTACCGCTACTTCATGAACGAGAACCTCTTCAACCACATCGACGTCGACAAGAAGAACACCAACGTCCTCCTTGGCGTCGGCGACTACGTCACCTTCATGAACCAGTACGATGACAAGATCGCCAAAGCCGGCGGCATCGACATCCAGATCCTCGGCATCGGAAGCGATGGCCACATCGCCTTTAACGAGCCGGGCACCCCGTTCGATTCCTTGACCCACGAGACCCCGCTCACCGAGCAGACCATCAAGGACAACAGCCGCCTCTTCAATGACATCTCCGAAGTCCCGATCAGGGCCGTCACCATGGGCCTCAAATCCATCATGAATGCCCGCAAGATCGTCCTGATCGCCACCGGCAAGAACAAGGCGAAGGCGGTCTATGGCCTCATCAAGGGCCCGAAGACCGAGGATATGCCCTGCTCCATCCTCCAGGACCACCCCGACGTCACCGTCTACGTCGACGAAGACGCCTACAGCCTCTGCAGGTAATATCAATTTCCGATATCCAAGCCTCCGCTATAGCGGAGGTTTTTTGACTCTTTTGCAAAAAGGTCCAATATCTCGCGTATGCAAGCAAACGCGCGAAGTTCTTGTCCCCAAACCGTTTTTCTTTGGTATGATATATCCGAAAGACCTCATAATTATGGACCTCACCCCTTATAAGAAGATGAAATCCATCGCCGAGTTCGACCTCTGCCCGAATTTCATCATCATCGAAGACGCGAACACCCGCGAAAACCTCCTGTTCAACAAAGCCTACAAGCAGGAGATCAGAAGGCTGAACGGAAAGGTGCCGCCGTTCGACGAAAGATTCCTTTCCGTCAATTCCTACCTCGACACCATCGATGGCCGGCAATGCGTCATCGAGGCCTATGAGCGCGTCTTCCCGAAGACCGCTTTGTCCTACGACATGGACCTAAGGACCACCATCTCGCACATCGAGTCCGGGATCCGCGAGGAGATCGACGTCGACTTCCTCTCCACCGATAAGGGCAAGCGCAACCATGACCTTTTGATCGACCAGGTCGTCCAGAAGACCATCGCCTACTACAAATCGCCATACGCCCACCTCATCATCTTCACCGACGAAGCGAAGACGGAGGGGGATCTTTTGCAATACGCCTTAGGCAAGGATGAGAATCCCAAGCCCCGCCACGTCAAGATCAAGGAATATTGGATCAATTCGTTCGCCAACTTCTTCTCCAAAGGCTATTCGTTGCTCTGCGAAAGCGTCGAGGGCTTCGCCGCCTTCGATGAGCAGCTCTACAACACATTCCTCGAGCTCGGGATCCACCGCGTGCTGATCATGCCCTTCTTCATCGAGGGCGAAATGGCGGGGTTCTTAGTGCTCTCGAATCCCAAGACGGTCGGGGGGTCTTTTGATTTTTTCCTCGCCGATTTCGCCGGGAACGCGATCGGAACCTTGATCTATCGCGGCCAGCTCTATTCGAACCTCTACTTCGATAGCCTCACCATGCTCCCGTGGAACATGGCGGCCGACACCGGCTACATCCAGTTCCTGAACGAGCACAAGAACACCCCGGTCGTCATGATGGCGCTCGACATCTCGCGCTTCAGGATGATCAGCCGCAGCTATGGCGTCGCCAAGGCGGACCAGCTGCTCGTCTCGGTCGCCGGCATATTGAAGCGCAAATACCCGCGCTCCTTCATCTCAAGGCGCTATGGGTCCGACGTCTTCTACATCGTGACCAACGGCTTGGCGGAGAACCTCCTCATCGAGGCGCAGAACATCAACGCCGAGATCCGCAGCCTCTACCCCGAGATGCTCATCAATATGGCGTTCGGCATCTATCAGATCAAGGATAGGACCGAATCCTTCGCCGCCGCCTCGCTCAAGGTGGCCTTCGCCCACGCCCAAGCCAAGGAAGACCCCTTCCTCTCCATCGTCATCTTCGACGACGAGATGGCCGAAACCGAGAAGCACGACCAGTTATTGACCGACCAGTTCAGGAAGGCGATCGCCAATGAGGAATTCAAGGTCTACATCCAGCCCCGCTACAACCTTGAGACCAACCGCTACTATAGCGGCGAAGCGCTCGTGCGCTGGGGAAAGCACGACGAAGTGGTCCTGCCGGGCCAATTCATCCCGCTATTCGAAAGCAATGGCCTTTGCCACGACCTTGACCTATATGTCCTTAAGAAAGTCTGCGAACTGCAGGCCAAATGGCTCAAGGACGGCAAGCATGAGGTCGTCCCGATCTCGGTCAACTATTCGCGCATCGACTTCGCCGACGACGGATTGTTCGAACATACCATGTCCATCATCAAGGACGCCGGCATCCCCGCGAACCTCATCGAAATCGAGATCACCGAATCGGCCTACGTCGACTTCGAGCAGAAGATCATCTCCTTCATCGAGAAATGCCACGCGGCGGGAATCCGCATCCTGATGGACGACTTCGGCTCCGGCAAGTCCTCGTTCAACTCGCTCAAGAACCTCGACATCGACACCATCAAGCTCGACTATAAGTTCCTCCAGAAGCGCGGGTCTGGCGAAAAGAGGCGCAAGATCATCGAATCGATCATCTCGCTCTCAAGAAGCCTTGGCATCCCCATCGTCATCGAAGGCGTCGAAGAGGAATCCGACGCGAGCTATTTCCGCGCCCATGGCGTCCGCTATGTCCAGGGCTTCCTGTTCGGCAAGGCGATGCCGATCCCCGAATTCGAGGCGCTCGCGAACAAGCGCGCCGAATTCCAGCTCTCCAACAGCGCCGACTCGAAGATGCTCCTCAACGAGATCCTCGACGATAAGACCAACCTCAATTTCTTCGCGCAGAACTTCCCGGCGCCGATCGGCATTTACCGCTTCGACGGCAACACCCTGATGCCGATATTCATCAACCAGACGCTCATCGCGACCGTCGCCAAGATCGGCACGCCCGAGCACTTCTTCCGCACCGATTTGCTCTCCATGCTTGTCGAAAAAAGCCGCAAAGGTGCCCTCGAATGCCTCAGGGGCCCGAAGAATCTCTATGAATTCGGCGACCCGCAGACCGTCACATTCCAGCATGGCGTCCAGCTATATCGCTTCAACATCGCCTCGATGCTTCTGAAGCGCGATGGCCAGGAAAGGTACTTCCTGATGACCGCCTCGCCAGCCGATCGCAGCACGAACGGGCTCACCACCATCAATACCTTCACCTCCGAGCAGTTCGAGCGGTATTTCTCGAACCTCAAGTTCACCGGATACATCCTCACCGAGAAAAACGGGGACATCAAATCCTACAATCAGACCGCGCTCCGCTATTATCCCGCGCTTGATAAGGTGAAGAACGTCAGCGATATCTTCGGGCCGAACTATCCTCAGCATATCGGCAGAAGGCGCTTCTACGACACCGACGATTCCACGATCAGGACCGTCGACATCACGCCGGCCGTCATCGACGACGACGATTGCCTCGCGATTTCGATCCAGCTCATGGCCCACGACCGCGCCCACTTCGTCGAAACCGTCAGCGACGGATTCGAATTCTTCGACCGCGCGCTCGCTTCTTTGAAAGCGGTCGCCGTCTACTATACCGAGATCGACCTCGACGAAGACCGCTTCTTGCAGGTGAGGCTGAACGACACCGCCTTCGACAACAAGCTCTTCCGCCAAGGCGAATACGAAAACGATTATTACCCGATGTTCCTCTCCTATGTCGCCGAGACCGACCGCCCAGGCATCGCCGAGAAGATGAAGCTCGAATACCTCCGCGAAGTCTCGAGGACCAACCAGTGCTTCGAGCTCAATTACAAGATCCACGCGAGGAACCGCTACTTCCGCGTCCGCATCCAGACCTACTACTTCAAGGGCCGCCATTACGCCTGCTTCTACAGCGAAGACGTAACCGATATGCGGATGAAGGACTACGACATCCTCACTGGGCTATTGGCCCGCAACGCAGGCTCGGCGCTCATGAACCGCTATATTTCGGTGCACCCCATCGATAAAATGGCCTTCATCATCCTCGATATCGACGGTTTCAAGGCCCTGAACGACAACTATGGGCATCCGCTTGGCGACCGCGTGCTCGCCGAAATCAAGGACGCCCTCGCGACATTGCCTGAGGAATACGATATCGTGACACGCTTCGGCGGCGATGAGTTCTGCTTATTGCTCAAGAAGCGCCCCAGGCACTTCAGCCGCAACAAGGTCAGGAACCTGCTGGACCGCGCCCTTGCCGAATGCGGCAAGAAGACGGGCCTCGACCACGCCATCCACTGCTCCGCCGGCTTCGCCCTCATCCCTGAGGACGGCACGAGGATCGATAAGCTCTACGGCATCGCCGACGAAGACCTCTACCGCCACAAGAAGGCGAAGAAGGAAGGCAAGGAGACGCCTGAGCCAGTTCTGTTCGATAAATAAAACAAGCGGACCGCAAGGCCCGCTTTTTTCAAATCCGTTGAGGACGTGTATGCGAATTCGCGCTTATTTCAGCTTGAAGGGGATATGCGCCTCCGCCGAAACGCTCTGGATGAAACGACGGATCCTCGTGATGGGGATCGCGTAGTTCATCGCGACCGCCTCACTGCTTCCTAGCGTCAGTTCGCCGACGACTTCGCCCTTAGTGGAGAAGATCGGTCCGCCGGAATTGCCGTGCACCGTGTTGGCGCTCGTCATCATGAAGGGCAGGTCATAGACGTCGCGCAATTGGTCCGCGACGATGCCTTCGAGGATGCACATGCCTTCGCCATTGGAATTGCCGACCGCGAAGATCGCTTCGCCGGTCTCAGGCATTTCCTTGGCGATGGTCGCGATGTTCGGGGTGTGCTGATCGATATGGAGGATCGCCATATCCTCCCTGATCGTCGCGGCGACAAGCTGTGCCGGGATCGATTCGCCGCCTTTGTAGTTGACGGTGACTTTCTTGCAGGGGATCGGCTCGCCTTCATCATAGACGTTGCGGAAGACGACGTGGGCGTTGGTTAAGATAAAGCCATCGGAGAAGATGAATCCGCTGCCGAGGCTCCTGGTCTTGTCATAATGGGAGACGACCTCGACCGTATTGCCCTTGGCGAGGTTGAAGATATCGCGCCCGTCGAGCTTCTTTTCCTTGGGGGCTTCTTGCTTTGGGGAGGCTTTAGGCTCCTTGCGGAAGGTATGGCCGCAGAGGGTGCAGCTATAGACCCCCACTCCATCCGGGTCGAAGCGGAGCAATTTGGCGGGGCTTCCGCACTGCACGCAGGCGACCCCCGTCGCTTCACTTCCTTTGGAGGCGACGCTTTTTTCCGCGGGATAAGGCTTCTTGGCCTTGACGATCGCGTAGCCGCACTTAGCGCACACGCGCGACCCATCGGCTTTCTCCATGAATAGTCCGCCTTTGCAGACCGGGCATCTTTCTTTCACATCCATAATCTTTCCCCCTTCAATAGGTTCTTTTTTATCGGAGAACGCATACACGTCCCCCATGAATCAACGTTTTCAGTCTAGCGGCGGCAGGTCGGCGAAGAATTCGTCGGAGGAGGCTCCTCCCCAGATGACGTTCGCGCCCACGCACCAGTCGGCGGCCCATTCCTCGGGCTTCACCGGGACGTCGCACATCACGGTGAGCGCCTCGCCCATGAAGGCTTCGGAATCGATCCGCTCGACCCCTGACGGGATCCGGATCGACGGGAATGAGCATTTCTCGAATGCGCGCTGTCCGATTTTCTCCAAACCGACGGGCAAGGTGACGCTTTGCAGCACCTCGCATCCGGCGAAGGCGAACGGCTCGATTTCCTGGATGGAGCGCGGCAGTTCGTATTTCTCGTCGCGGCGGAGCACCGGGAAGCGGATGAGCCGCACCTTGTGCTTGTCGAGAAGCGCCCCGCATTCGTCGTTGCAGTAGGCTTTGTTGGCGGGGTCGACGACGACGTCGGCGCCGCACATATAGAAGGCTAAGCCTCCGATCTCGTTCACCGAGGACGGGATGCGCAGCATCTCAAGTCCGAGGCACTGCGAGAAGGCCTCGCTAGCGATAACCACGACGGACTCGGGGATATTCACGCTCCTAAGGGCGCTGCATCCATAGAATCCGCTCACGTAGCGGATGGAATCCGGCAGGTGGACGGCAGTGATTTTGGTATTGCCGGCGAACGCTTTTTCGCCGAGGGCCACCACCGCTTTCCCCTCATACGAGGCGGGGACGGTGACCTCTTCCTTGTCGCCGTTGTATTTCACGATGACGAGGCCATCTCCGGCTTTGCCGTAGATTTCGCCCGAAGCGTCGGCGTATTCGAAGTCCCTTTCGTCGCCCCTTTCCTTGACGGGGGCGGGTTCGGGATTCTCGATCTCGATGATCTCCTCTTCGCCGGCGTTGTCGGATGGAATGGGGTCGGGTGCGGGCCTCACGTTCCAGATGTCGTCATCGGCGGGCTTCGGTGCGGGCTTCGGCGGCTCAGGTTTCGGCGGCTCAGGTTTCGGCGGCTCGGCTTTGCGCGGGGCCTGAAGCTTCAATAATGCATAGGAAGCGTCGCTAAGCTCACCGGCGAGCAATTCCCTGCGGACTTTGAGCAAGGAGTTGAACGCTTTGCCGTTCTGGGTGCGGTTGATGCCGTTATCGTAATCGAGCTTCAGAAGTCGGAGCAATTTCTCTAGCGGCGGAACCGCCCTAGCGAAATCGCCGCGCGAGATGCAGTCCTTCACGATGCGGAGCAAGTCGGTGCTGTTCATCAGATAACCCCCTTCCTGAACGCTTCGAAGCGCATCAGGGAATCCGGGGTGATCGGGTTGCGGTAATTCTCAATGACCCCATCGAAATCGGCTTTGGTGACCTTGCAATAGCCCTCTTGCGGTTTCTCCTCGAGGGCCCTTGCGAGGGCGGAATCCTTGGTTTTTGCAAGGATTGTCGTAATATCGGCGCCCGAGAACCCATCCAATTGCTCAACCATGTGCTCCATGGTGAGGTCGCTTCCCTCGATGAGCTCGGGATGCTTCTTGAAGGCTTTCTTCACGAAAAACATCCTCGCCTCATCGTCAGGCAAAGTGACGTAAAGCTGGGTGTCGAAGCGCTGGCCGCGGATCAAGGCGCTATCAAGCGACCACGGCCTATTGGTGGCGGCGATGATGACCTTGAGGGATTTGCCCTTGGGCTTAAATCCCGACATGCAGGTCAAAAACGCGGTCAGGACGTCTTTGGTGTGGCTCGACTCATCGGAATCGCGGCTCGCGCCGAGGGAATCGATCTCGTCGAAGAAGAGGAGGCAGTTATCGTACTTCTCGGCTTCGTCGAAGATCGCCTTGACGCGCTTAGGCGCTTCGCCGACGTATTTGTCGAGGATGTCGGCGACGCTTAGGACCGCATAGGCGCATTTTAGTTCGCCCGCGATGCATTCGGCGACGAAGGATTTGCCGCATCCAGGGGGGCCGTACATCAATATTCGGCTTCCCGTTTCGTCTTTGTAGCGGAAATAGAGGTCGGGGTTCTGGAGGGGGAGCAAGACGTTCAATTTGATCTCGCGCTTGACCTCCTCTAGGCCCGCGACGTCGGCGAGGGTGACCGAGGGGATGTCCTTCTTGAAGAACCCGGTCGGCTCATCATCCTTGCCGTCTTTTTCGGATTTCGGGGAGTTGCCGGCGTTATTGGTCGCCTTCTTGAGGAAGGGGTTATTGCCGGACTTCAAAGCGGCGTCGATCTTCAAAAGGCGCGCATGCTCGGTCGAAAAGCGCACCTTGAAATCGGAGACCGCGGCATTGGCGGCCAATTCGGCGGAAAGCTCGATGGCCTTGGCTAGGTACATGGAGCCGCTGGTGGTGTCATTGGCCAATAGGCACTCCTTGGTCTTCGACAAAGCGGCCTCGTAGGTTTTGAGCTTTGTTTGAAAATCGAAGGCCATGGATCAGATGTCGAGCTCTTGGAAGAAATCGCCCTGCGATTCGGTGGATGTGCCTTTGTTGGTGTCGGTGTTGCCGACCTGGACCTGGGAGGCGCCGGAAGACATCATGATCTCGTCCTTGAGGGCGTTGATCTCGTCGACCGACATCTCGGAATCGGCGGAGGGGTCGATGTTGGCCATCATCGAGTTGATGGAATCCATCGAGAGCTGGCCCTTCATGATTGACTTCTTGAACTTCATGAAGTCGCGGCTGTTCTGGCGGAGGGAGGGCATCGAGTCCATCATCTTCGCGGTTTTGCCAAGGACCCCTTTGAGGCCGACGAAGGTGTTGGCGACCTCGACCTGGATCAAGTAGTTCTCGAATTGGCACTTGATGGTCTCGATGGAGTTCTTCATGTTGGTGTAATACTTCATCGAGCGCCCGAACATCTTGAAGGAATTCATGTCGTTCCTCTTGAGCAGGGCTTCTTTGGCCTTTTCGCGGCATTGGGCGATGCCGTTGTCGAGCTTGACGATGACGGAATCGAATTGCTTGATGATCTCTTTCGCTTCCTGCTTCTCTTCCATCATCTTCATTTTGCGTTTTAGTTCATTCATGGATTTTCTCCTTTAGTTGGTGAATCGGTGAGGGACGTGCATCGATATTCGATCAGATTCCCTGGAGTTTGAACGCCTCGAGGCGCGCTTCTTCGTTGGCCTTGATCGAGGACTTCGCCTTGCTTAGAGCAAGGTTGATCATGTTCACGTCGATCAGGTTGACGGAGGGATCTGCGAGGTGGGCGTTGAAGACCTCGGACAGGGCGGCCTGGATGAAGTTCGAGGCGTCGCGGTTGGAGTATTTTCCCTTCTCGAGGGCCCTGGCGAGGCTAGCGAGGTCAACGGACTGGTCGACCTTGTTGCCAAGCTTCCTCTTGAGCAATGCCTCAAGCACCGCAGCAGAGGGAAGGGGGACCTCGATCCTTAAGGCGGCCCTGGAAAGAAGGGCGCCGTCAAGGTTGTACGGGCAGTTCGTCGCGGCGAGGAACAAGAGGTTCGGGTTCGACGAGAAGCCGGACAATTGGGTCAATAGGGTGTTGACGGTCGGGATCGCGGTCGGGTCGTTGGAAGCCTGGGTGCGCGACATGCCGATGGCGTCGAATTCGTCCATGAAGAGGACGCAGCGGTCGAATTGCTTGGTGAATTCGAACAGGGCGATGATGTTGTTCTCGGTCTGGCCGACGAGCGACCCTTTGAGCTGGGTGCAGAGCACCGAGAAGAAGGGGATGTCGGAGCTCGAGAAGGCGCTTAGTTCGTTCGAGAGCGCCATCGCGAAGAAGGTCTTGCCGGTGCCGGGGAGGCCGTAGAGCAAGATGAAGTTCTTGGGGTCGAGGCCGAGCGATTTCTTGTATTCCATCTGCTCGGGGGTGAGGAAGAGCTCCTGGCGGACGATCCGCTTCTCCTCCTCCATGCCGATGACGTCGCTGAAGGTGACCTTCGAGCGCGCTTCCTGGGTCAGGAAGTTCTTGACGTCGATCCCATTGAATTCGTAGGTGATGCCATCGTCCGCCGGCTTCCCGGGCTCAGCCTTTCCGCCCGCGGGCTTCTGCTGAACCGGGCGCTTGGTCGCCTGAAGGGGGACCTTCTTGGCTTCGCCTAGCTCCTGGAGGCAGCGATCGTGCTGGGCGCGCAGGGTGTTCATCGCGGTGACGTAATCCTCGCGATTCTTGGGATTGGTGTCGCGCTGATAGAGGTCGCGCAGGATCTCGACCGCCTTCTGTAGATGCATTTTGGCGGAGGCGAAGTCCTTGACGAGTATCGCAGCCTCGGCCTGCTTCTTGATGTCGATGAAGCGGTTGCGGATGCTGTTGATGCTTTCCATGGTTTAAAGGGTGAACATGGAAGCAGCCCCCTGCTCCTGTTCCACTTTCTCCTCTATGCGCTGCTCGACCGATTTCATCCGCTGATCGAGCATCGCCTGCACGGTCGGGGAATAGGTCTGGCTGACTTGGTTGTTGGATACGGTCGAATCGACGGTGCTCATGAAGGCATCCATCATGTTTCCGGCCTTGGCGAAGGTCTTGTTGAAGCCTTCTAGCTGCTTGACGATCGACTTCATCTCGCGGGAATCGACGAGGTTGTCGAGCCCGGAGTAGGTGTCGGCTAGGGTGCGGGAAACCGCGGCCTGGTCGAGCATATCGTCGATGCGTTCCTGGACCTGTTCGACGTTATCGTAGAATTCCTCTTTCTGGATCTTGGCGGCCATAAGGCGCGAGATCTTCCTCATGCAGCGGGATTCCTCGTCGATGTTGCCGGCCTTGCGGTAGTTGACGGCGTTGTCGAATTCGGCCTGGATCTTCTCCTCATAGCCGTCGATCGTGCGCTGAATGCCGCGGAGGGTCGTCCTGAATTTGCGGTCGATCTCGGATTTGTCGACCGGGGGTTGCTCTTTCTTTCCGAACATGGTTCATCTCCTCATCATAGGCCGCTCAGGTCGAGGGTTGCCGGCGCATCGTCGTTGACCGGGGCCTCGTTGACGCTGAAACCGGTGATGTCCATCCCGGTGGAGGCGAGGTTGTTCTCGTCGAGCTTCGCCGCGGACTTGGCGGCGGAATTCAAGTCGTCGGTCATGTCCTGCTTCCTGTCGAGGACCTCGTTGGTCCTGTCGGTCAGGTCCATCGATCCGGCTTCCTCGGCGACGTTGACCATCTCCTCGGCGCTGATGATGGCCTGGACGGAATTGAGCTGGTTGTTCCAGGTCGCGATCTGGTTGCGCAGCCTGCCGTTGGCGACCTTGAGCTTATCGATCTCGGCCTGGGCGCGGGCGCCGGAGATCTGCTTGGCGTTGGCCTGTTCGACGATTTTCTGCCCGGCGAGGCGGTTCTGCTCGAGGATGCGCTCGGCGCGCTCGATCGAGAACCTCAGGCTGAATTCGTCGCGGACGGACTTGACGTATTTCGGGTTGTGGAAGTGCTTGGTGAAGCCAGGGGTCGAAAGCTTGCTGATCCATTCCTGGATGAAGTTCTTGCCGATGATGGCGGCGAACTTGTCGCCTTGCTGGACCGCGACCATCACGGACTTGATCGCGTCCTTGAGGAAGGAGGAGGTGGTCTGCATGTCGAAAAGCTCGCCCTCTAGCTGCAAGGCGCGGATCTGGGGGAGCAGGTCGTCGCGGATGGCGTCCATCGCGGCGTCGTCGCACTCCTTGCGGCTCATCTCGTTATAGAGGGTGCGAAGCGCGGCGTCGAGGGCGTCCTTTTCCCTCTGGACGGCCTGGTTGTCGGCGATCTGGGCGTCGTTTGCCTTCTTGTTGTTGGCGGTCTTCTTCGGGTCGGCCTCGACGCCGCCCGCGTTGCCGCGGATCTCGGCCTGGCGCTGCTTCTCCTTGGCCTCCTTCATTCTCTCTTCTTTGCTCTTAAAGCCAAATAGTCCCATGGTGTGTAAACTCCTTATTTATTTAACGATCTTGTTGCCGCAGTCGGGGCAATAGGCCTCGTGGCCCTGAAGCTCCCTGCCGCAGTTGGGGCAGAAATGCCTCTTCGGCTGCTGCCTGGGCTCCTGGACGGGCTGCTGCGGGACGTTGCCGTTGTAATTGTAGGTATTGGATGTGTTCTGGTTGCTCGTGTTGGTGTGATGGGCGTTGATGACGTCGATCTCGTGCTGGTTGGCCGCGTTGCGGTCCTCGATCTCCCAGCCGCGTAGCTTCTCGATCTTCTCTTCGTCGAACTGCTCCATCGCCTTGTTGTTGAAGGCATCGTTGATCCTATCGATGATCTCGCTCGTCTCCCCGATCGGGTTGAGGCGCATCGCGATGCCGCGGGAGCCGAGGACCAACCCCATGTCGAAGAGCTTCTTCGCGGCCGAGCCGTGAGAAGCGTCCTTGGCGATGGCCGGAAGCTCCGAATAGAGGCTCACGTCGGTGGAGGCGCTGTTGATATGGGTCTTCGCCGCCGCGGTGACCTGGGTGGAGAAGGGATCCTTGAACACCTCGTTCAGGCGGTTCTCGACGTCCTGAAGCGAGATGGTCGCGTCGAAATAACGCGCAAGCGCCATGTAATCGGCGACCTCGACCGAAGCCTCGCCGACGAGGGCGAATTTCGCCTTCGCGGTCTTATGGGTGTCGAGCGACACCGTATGCTGGCCGGCGAAGAACGGGATGAGGATCGGGTCGTTCAGCCTCGCGGGCTGATAGACGAAGGCGATCACGGAATCCCCGAAGTTCTTCTTGGTGAAATCCTGAGTCTGTCCGCCGAGGAACTTGGTGTTGTTCACGATGGCTTCGTAGCCGGGCTTCACCTTGATTTGGATGTTGCGTTTCCTGACGTCGAAAGTGTATTTCTCGACCAGGTTGTTGCGAGAGTCTTTCATCTCAAGTTCGATCACGTCTGTGAACCAAGGCATATGTTTCCCCTTCTGCGCTTTGTGCGCATATTCATATTATTGTCCAAAAGTTTACCACAAATGCATGGACGCGTGCACATAAACATGCGCGTCAAATCATTTAATGGAGGCTTTTGCCAAAAACTATTAAACAACCCCCAGCGCCAAAAAAGTGCCAAAGGGGCCGCCCGAGATGAGCGTGAGCGGTCTGCGGGGTGGCCGTTTCGCGTGGCAGAAACGACGAAAAAAGGCGGAACAAGCCGCCTTAATCGGTTCTTCACATTCCGACGGACCTTCATCCTACAACAGGTTAACGCCCTGGTTATTCACGCACGTCCACGCCAGGCTGAGCGGAGGGGAGCTACCCCAAGGCTTCTGGAATGGCCCTTTCGGGCGAAGCGACGGGAAGG